>JAKLQB010000619.1 GCA_022013615.1 Desulfobacterales bacterium
AAACCATTCCAGAAGGTCTCTAATCGGCACGTGGGTAACAGTTTTTTGTGTATCTCAGTTGTTTATAGTCGATAAACCAAGGTCAGACAGAACCTGGTTCTTAGGGGAATCAATTTTGATGGCCCTGTAAAAAGTCAGAAGCCCATTATGCGGTAGTTATGGTCATATGCCCATAACTACGGATAAATAAGATAAAAAACTTTCTCAATTGGCTCAAAGCCATTAGAAGACGCTCTTTGATAACATAAATAGCATGCATTTGACCGCATAGACTGCTCCTATGAGCTGTCTGATCACAACTGACCGCCTTTCGGACGGCAGTTGCCCTGAAGATGTTCACTCCGATGGCTTTTAAGGTAGCACAGAACCGAACGGCCTTAAGACCTCTAACTCTCAGATGTTTAACTCCGGTTCTTCTGTCGTATTCTGACACGGTAGCTTCAGAGCCTGAACGCCACCTGTAGCGGTCCTTAAACTCATCGGTTTGCTCATAGGCTCTTCGCTTTGCCAATCTCATTTCTTTATCCGTATAGCGAAGATAATGATGCTTTTTTTTGCCTTGCTTCACCGGGCAACTGTTCTGGTTCGGACAATTCATGCACTGCTGGGAATCAAAAGCTACAGTGTGCCTGATTTTCTTCTTTTTTGTCCTAATAGGCTTATGGCCTTGCGGGCAAGAAACAATGGTTCCCTTTTCAGTCACTTCAAAATCCGACAGGCTGATGCTACTTTCTTTTTTGCTGCCCATTGCAGGAGCAACAACCTCTACACCAAGCTGTTTGGCCTCCTGACAGTTCTCATCACTGCCATAAAGGGAATCGGCCAAGACTTCTTCAGGTGAAAGACTACGTTCCTTGGTCGATTCAATAGCGGGAATCAAGGCATTGGCATCGCTTTCATGGGCAGGGTCTACTTGAACATGGGTGATCAAATTCAGTGTCCCTTCTTTGGCTTCTTCCTGCTTACAGTAGGTCTCCATGATTTGTACCTGATAACCCTGTCCTTTATGACCACTGTATGTTGCGTCAGGATCTGAAGGGTTCTGAAGAGAGTCAGAAGGAATTTCTTTTGGCTTTTTCACTTCAACCGGATTCTTATCATCTGATACATTGACATTGCATTGTTCTTTCAAAACGCGCTCAAGCAGTTTGTAACTATGCATAGTCTTGATTTCGGGATGATCTTTGAACTGCTGAACCAGATCAAAAAGATCAGCGCTGACTGAGGCAAGAGTTTTGGCCGATTCTGAAGGCTTCACCATAGAAAAGCATTGCAGGGGTTTCTCAGAAAGATATTTCTCAATAATGCCTTTATCTACAGTATCAAATAGCACTTCGTGACCTCGCTTTAAGTTGACCAGAAACTTGTTGATGCTTGAGGTAAAAATACCGATTCTACCCAGGCGCCGCATGTTGGATTTAATGTGAACTGAATCTATCCTTTGATTGTCGGTATTGACCTTGAAAACCTTTGCTAACTTATCGGTAGTATGTTCAAATAAAACTGCATCCAGAGCATTATCAACAACAATGCTGCGCATATTCCATAAGGTCTTAGGACACATATATTTGGCTGAATCCGACTCCTCGGTGATATTCAGCGCATAATGCCACTGGATGTTAAAAGATAATTGGTTGACTGTTTCTTCATCAGTCAGGTCGTGTGCTTGCTGAAGAACCAGAGCACCAAGCGCCGTGTACAGTTCTTTTGTAGGACGGCCAAAATCATCATTAAAAAACGGGGCCACTTCGCCAACGGGGAGTTCACACAGAAGTTCTTTTTTAAATAGCCCCGCCCAGGACTTATCCAGAAGTTCCCGGCGTTTGGGACTCAGAAAACTCCAGGGATCGAAAAGATCGTTCTGCTTTTGGTCTTTAATTCGAATCATGCCTTTCACCTGCATTTTGGTTGATTATGTGAGTTGCTTATACCAAAATGTAAAGCAAAAGGCAAGCGAAAATAGCAGTTATTTTTAATTATTTCAAGATCTTAAATGGGTTTGACTTTTTACGAGTTCATCAATTTTCGAGCACCCTTTATTTATTGTGTTATCCAGATCTAAACACGAAGGGGTTAAGCGTTTAAGCCTAACCCCTTGTGATTATTAAGGTTTTATTGGTGGGCCTGGAAGGGCTCGAACCTTCGGCCAATTGATTAAGAGTCAACTGCTCTGCCAGCTGAGCTACAGGCCCTTGTGTTTTGCTTTTGATTGTGCTTAAATATGGTGCGCCCGGCAGGACTCGAACCTGCGACCTACGGGTTCGAAGCCCGGCGCTCTATCCAACTGAGCTACGGGCGCATTTGTAAAAAATTTGATTAACAGGGATATTATTTTTTGTCAACTGAATTTTTGTAAGAAATGGCTTGACATAAGTATGAATTAAATTTAAAAGAAATATTTTATCTCAGAAGACAGGACACTTGCTATGAAGACATATGTTGCTAAAGAACAGGAAATTAGCAAAAAATGGTATTTGGTTGATGCCAAAGACAGGGTCTTAGGCAGGCTGGCAACTCAGATAGCCATGCGGCTGAGAGGAAAGCACAAACCCATCTTTACACCCCATGCGGATACTGGTGATTTTATTGTGGTTATCAACGCCAATAAGGTGACGTTAACTGGCAGGAAATGGGACAAAAAGATTTATTATCGGCACACCGGTTACACGGGTGGTCTGAAAGAGATATCGGCAAAAAAGCTGCTTGAAAAGAAACCGGAGGACATCTTGCGTTTTGCCGTCAGGGGCATGCTTCCTAAAAACAGCCTGGGCCGCCGTCAGCTGAGAAAGTTAAAAATATATTCCGGTTCAGAACATCCGCATCAGGCACAACAATTAGAGAAATTGGAGATTTAGATGGCAGAAGAACAGTTTTACGGTACAGGAAAAAGAAAGACAGCCGTGGCTCGCGTGTGGCTGAGACCCGGTAACGGCCAAATGACAGTAAATAAAAAGCCTGTTGAGCAATATTTAGTTCGGGAATCGGACAGAACGCTTACTATGGAACCTCTGAAGATTACCGATATGGCCGATAAATTTGATATATATGTCAATGTCAAAGGTGGTGGTATATCCGGACAGGCAGGGGCTATCCGCCATGGTATAACTCGCGCGCTCATTCTGGTGGACCCCAAATTGCGGGACACCGTTAAAAAAGAAGGGTTTCTGACCAGAGATTCGAGAATGAAGGAGCGAAAGAAGTACGGCCAGCCCGGTGCACGAAAGCGATTTCAATATTCAAAACGATAGGACTTTTTGTCTGCAGTTGTTTTAAGCGAATGAATGGGGAGTTGAAATTCAACTCCCTTTTTTTATGTCCAGAACTCGTTAAGTGGTTGAATAGTTGAGTAGAGTTAGGTGGTTAAATTCACGGACATATTTGTTTTTAGTAAAATAATTGGACATTCACCATTTTGATATTTGCAACTTATTGAAATTAATATAATTATTTTTCAGATCAACCACTTAACCACTCAACTATTTGACTATATCTAATGTCCTGGAAAAGGGCGTCTTCCATGTATGGGTTGAATAGGCGTATTGAGGGCTCCTGTGAATAGCAAGAACATCAGATTAAATTTGGCTTATGATGGCAGCCGCTATCATGGATGGCAGCGCCAAAACAATGCATTGACAATCCAGGAGACCATTGAGGAAAAAATTGAAATGATGGTTTGTGAATCAGTCAAATTGATTGCGTCAGGACGAACGGATGCGGGGGTCCATGCCGTGAACCAGGTCTGCAATTTTAAAACCAGATCAAATATTGATCCCGAGGCCATCAAGAAAGGCCTCAACGGACTCCTTCCGGACGATATTCTTGTAAGGGACGCAGAGTATGTCCCCTTTGAATTTCATGCCAGGTACAGTGCCAAAAGCAAGGTCTATGAATACAGAATATTGAATCAGGAAGATCCTGATGTGTTTATGCGCAAGTATCTCTGGCATATCCGGACCCCTTTGGATTTAAAAGTAATAACGAAATGTCTTGGCCTTTTGTTGGGCAGGAATGACTTTTCTTCCTTCAGGTCTTCTGGCAGCGGAAACATGGATCCGGTAAGATCGATCATGCGGGCTGAACTGCATGGGACTGAACGTGGACTGCTGCGGGTTATCATAAAAGCGGATGGTTTTTTAAGGCATATGGTGCGGAATATTGTTGGAACAGTTGTAGAGGCCGGTCTGGGTCGGATCAGTTTTAATGGTTTTGAAAAGATATTTGAATCAAGGGATAGGCGGTCTGCAGGGATCAAAGCTCCACCACAGGGATTATTTCTTATGGATGTCCAATACTAAAGAAGCCCCGCTTCAAACCTGCGAGGCTTCGTGATACTGGATACTTGATCCTCGATACTGGTCAAAGATCCCGTCGTTAGCAGGGATAAATAAGAGAAAAGTAGGTAGTATGCAGTAGGCAGAAGGCGATAAGAGGGGCTTGCATGTTAACTCTGCTTACTCCTTACTCCTTACTGCGCACTTAGTACATCCAGCATCCCGTGAAAATTCCGCCGCGACGGGATAAACATTGGAGATTCCAAAAATTTGACATAAATTTTAAGATATTGGTCTATTAAGACGGCTATCTTTCAGGTTCAGCCTCCTTTAAGGAATCACATACGGTTCTATGGATCTTTTTCCACACTCCCTCGAAAGAATTAACCGATACTCCCCCCATTTCAATAAATTTAACCACGATCTCTTTAGTGACTTTGAGGGAAAGTTCCTCATTGTTCTTCATGAAAATTCACTCCCTTCCATCCTTGTTTGTTAACCCCCGCTGAATGGAAGAAGGCCGTAAAATATTCAGCGAGGGTATATGCTAAGAAAAACCTTGAAAGGCCCTCCTTAGACTCCAATGTTTATCAAGGCTGAACTGAGAAATCAATAACCCCATACGCCTGGGATTTTTATACCACACTTCGGGCATAGTTCATCTTTAATCTTATTCTGTATAACATTAAAGCCGACCCTGTCGATGAGGAGTTCATGGCAATTATGACAGAAGGTCTTTTCTCCCACATCTCCGGGAAGGTTGCCCGTGTAAACATATTTCAATCCTGCCTCATAACCGAGATCCCTTGCCCTCTTGATAGAATCAGGAGGCGTGGAACGGATATTGGTAAGATGGTAAGTGGGATGAAAACGGCTGATGTGCCATGGGATGTTCGGGTCCAGGCCGGCAAGGAACCGGGCAATCTCGTTGAGCTCTTCTGTTGAGTCATTGAGCCCGGGAATCAACAGGGTGGTTACCTCCAGCCAGACACCCATTTTTTTCATGGTCTCTAATGTGTTAAGAACCGGTCCCAGCTTTGCACCACACTGCTCCTTGTAAAATTTACCGCTGAATGCCTTTAGATCCACGTTTGCTGCATGAAGATCGGGAAATATGTCCTGGAGACATTGCGCAGTCATGTATCCATTGGACACAAAAACGTTTTTTATCCCTTTGGACACTGCAAGCCGTGCCGTGTCCACTGCAAGCTCATAGAAAATGGTGGGCTCCGTGTAGGTATAAGAAATGGTTGCGGAGCGGGTGCTCAATGCCTCATCAACGATTCTATCCGGGCTCATGTCTTGTCCCATAATCCGGTCATGGTCGTTCGGCATTTGGGAGATATCAGCATTCTGGCAGAACAGGCATTTGAAGTTGCACCCAACAGTGGCTATGGAGTATGAGTGAGTTCCAGGTAAAAAATGGAACAGGGGCTTTTTTTCGATGGGATCGCAGTGGCTGGCAATCACCTTTCCATATACAAGGCTGAAGAGCGTTCCGGAACGATTTTCCCTAACTCCACAAAGCCCTTTTTTTCCGTTCTTGATCAGGCAGGTATGGCTGCACAAGACGCAGCGAACTTTATCGTTTTCTAGTTTTTCGTACAGATAGGCCTCTTTCATCTCCATGAACTCCTTGGATGCGGTTCAGGTCTTCAAAGGTTCTTGCTCCAATGAAAGACTGGCTTGCCTTTTTTAGCCTGATTTTCAAAGGCAGGTTGTCTGTCTTAATGCGGTATTTCAACGAGATCGATAATCCTAAGAAAAAACCGAAAGGGGAATGCTTCCAGGTCAGTAAGTCCTTTGCGAAAGGATTTATTTCTTCAATAAGGGAAGGACGTATTTTGATGCAACCCCAGGAAATTGGAACATGGCCGTAAGCCATATGCAAAATGGATTTTAGCTGCCAGAGATTATATAGTTTGGCGCCACCAAAAAGAGGGTTGCCGAAAAAGCCCTGGACTCGTTTTACAAGACCATTCCAGGAGAGGCTGTTCAAAACGCCAACAAAAACTTTCTTACTGGCCACTCTACCTGCTTCCCTGAGTGCCAGAAGGGGGTCATCTAAGAATTCGAGCGTATTAATAAGGAGAGCCAGATCAAATTCGTTATCATCAAAGGGTAGGTCTTCTGCCATCCCTGTCTTAAGGGTGCAGCGGTGCCCAAGTCGGTCTTTCGCTTTATGAATCATGTGGGGCGATGCGTCGATGCCACTTATATTCAGGCCTAATTTGCTGAAAAAAATCAGGTGGTTTCCGGTTCCACAGCCGATATCCAGTATTCTTTGTCCTGGCTCGGGATCAAGCAAGGCAAAAAGGAGCTGTTCCATGGATCGATCAATGGTTCGACCCTGGGGCGATTGGTACCAGGATTCGTAGAGCCTGGCCATATTTCTGTCGAAAATGATTCCCATTTGATTTGAGGAAGAATGTTCAAGGATCAGGCTTGGGCCTTGTTTTTTCTCATTTTTCTTGTTTAGGGTTAATTCAAAGTCATGGGGATGGAAGCCCGTCAACTATTTATTGTTTTGAAATAAGCCGTTATCTTTGCTATCTATAAATTACGCAAATGAACCTCCAGATGCAAGCAGAAAATACAGCAATTCTAATTATGGTCTCAACCTGGCCCTGCATTAGCAAGGTTTGAAGGTTATAATTGAAATTGCTGCAGAAAGTAGAGACGTATATGGATAAAGTGAGCGCTGACGCTACAGATCATAGTTTAATCGCCGCTTTCAAGGCGGGATCCACTGAAGCCATTGATAGAATTGTAGAACGATATGAGAACCCTATATTCACTTTTGGACTGAAGATGTGCGGCCATCTTCAGGATGCTGAAGATATTGTTCAGGAAATTTTTTTTAGTGCCTTCAAATATTTGGAAAGCTTCCGGGAAGAGACGAAATTGAGAAACTGGCTTTTTAAGATAGCGGCCAGGGCATGTATGCGGAAGCGGCGGAAGAAGAAATGTGAGCCGGACAGGGAAATATCCCTCGAATCTCTTATTCACAAAGATGGCTCTGAAGGCAAATACGAGATTCCGGATTGGTCTGATGACCCCTCCGATAACGTCCTGCGGGCGGAGCTGAAGGAAGTGATTGACAATGCAATTCTATCTCTCCCTCCCAAGTACCGGCTGGTTTTCAATCTCAGGGATATTGAGGGGTTTAACACGGAAGAAACGGCTGAACTTCTTGAAATATCAAAACAATCAGTCAAGACAAGATTGCACAGAGCACGCCTGTTTCTGAGGGAAAAGATTATAAGCCATTACAGGGAAGGGGAAATCCAATGAGGCATGACTGCGTGAAGTGTTTTCAAAGAATATCCGAATACCTGGATGGCGAATTGGAAGATAACATCTGCCGCGAGATTGATGAGCATCTCCACCAGTGCCCTGAATGCAGGGAATATGTTGATTCACTCAGAAAGACCATTCAGCTATGCAAAGAAACGGCCATGGAAGAAATGCCTATAGATATCCACGATCGCATAAGATCAAAGATTCGGGAATTGCTGCGAATGTAACTTTTTTTATTACCTGTATCTTAATATAGATAATTTCCCGTCCACAATTGAAAAAAGAAGTTATTAAATAATGGCGAACGAAATTTCACGAAGGTCTTAAAGGTGGCCTGACTGCTTCGGCCTATTTACGAATTGCCCTTTTGGGGGGTATTGTAGTCACAGGGATTTTCAGGGTTATGAAAAACCTCCCCGATGTGGTTTTTTCCCCTGGTTTTACTTTATTCATAGATATTTCACATCTGGGCTTTATGATGGCATATATTTTCTCAGCGCTTTTTTTCCTGATCATAAAGTCGGGGTGGGTTGTGAGAAAATCCTACTGAGGTACCAGTATGCAGTGCAAATATCATCCGGATCGCGAAAAGCCTACATCAAATGCGAGAAAATGGAGACAGGTTATTGCCAGGAGTGCCTGGATAACTGTGAGGCATGCACCGACCCCTGCACCTATTGCAAGTTTCGATCCCAATGCATTATCTGGGAGTTGTGTCGGAAAAGTGAAAAGAGATATCGTCTTGAAGAAGCGGCAAAAGGTGTTTGATTAAGGGGAGCTAATCACCACTGTCATTTCCCACAAATACTCTGACGGCTTCCCTGTGTTCTTCTGTCAGCGTCAATAAGGCCAGTTGGGAAGAAACATAATCCAGGTGACCTCTCAAATCAGATCTGAGCCCCTTATATATAGCTCTTTTTACCATTCTTAAAGAGGCGAGGGGCCGTCTGGCGATTTCCATAATTGATATCAAATGAACTCCATGAAAGATCCATCACCAGATCAATCGACTCCTTCTCCTGACCGGCCCAGCGATGAGCTAAAAGGCCAGGTAGAGCGGGTCACCTATATGAATGAAGAAACTGGTTACACTGTGGCCAGGGTAAATGTCCCAGGGTACCTTATGCCTGTTACGATTATAGGTAATCTTTTGGCGTTAGCCCCCGGAGAGGTTTTAAAGATGGAGGGTGCCTGGGAGGATCACCCAAAATTTGGGCGGCAGTTTCGGGTTCTTAACCACCGGACCGTACTTCCAGCTTCTATAAAAGGCATCAAGAAATACTTAGGTTCCGGTCTTATTACGGGGATTGGACGGGAGCTGGCTTCGAGGATCGTCAGAGAATTCGGAGAAAAAACCCTTGAGATTATCGATAAAGACATTGATAAACTCGCCGGGGTTGAAGGGATCGGCCAGAAAAGGGTCGATATGATCAGAAAGGCCTGGGCAGACCAGAAAGAAATCCGTGCGATCATGATCTTTCTTCAGGAGCACGGTGTCGGTCTAAGCCATGCAACAAAGATATATAAACGATACGGGCAACGCTCAATTGCGGTCGTTTCTCAGAACCCATACAGACTTGCCACAGAGATAACCGGTATCGGTTTTAGAACGGCAGACAGGATCGCAAAGCAACTCGGGTTTGAAAAGACCGCTCCAGCCAGGTCAGAGGCCGGCATATTGTATGTATTAAACCAATTAGCGGAGGAAGGGCACGTTTTTTATCCCTATGAGCCTCTAATAGTAAAATGCAGCGAGATCCTGGACGTGGACAGGGAGTGCATCGTCAAAGGCTTTGGGAACATTACACTTGACGGGACGATTGTTATTGAGGACCTGAATGAACACATGGATGAATTGAGGGCGAACCAAAAAGCGGTGTATCTGGCAAGGCTTCATGTCTCAGAAACCGGGATTGCCAGGCATTTTTCGCGCCTGATCTCATCAAAGAAAAACATTCGAAGCATGGATCCTGAAAAGGCCATCGCCTGGGTTCAGAAAAGGATTGAACTAAGCCTGGCGCCAAGACAGATTGAAGCGGTCAAGAGAGCCATTTCAGACAAAGTATTAATAATTACCGGTGGCCCGGGCACCGGAAAGACCACGATCATTCATGCTGTAATCCAGATATACAGGGCTGTTGGTGCCAGGATTTTTCAGGCTGCTCCCACCGGACGGGCGTCCAAACGCATGATGGAAGCAACCGGTCAGGTTGCCAGGACTATCCACAGGATGCTTGAATTCAGTTGGCAGAAGGGAGGTTTTACCCGCAACGAAAACAGGCCCATGGAAGCAGATGTGATCATAATAGACGAGGTCTCAATGATTGATACCACGCTTATGTACCATATGCTAAAAGCGGTTCCATCCGGGGCAACACTGATCATGGTTGGCGATTCTAATCAGTTGCCATCTGTTGGGCCTGGTAATGTACTCAATGATCTCGTCAAGTCACGGGCGGTCCCGGTGATTGAACTGAACCAGATTTTCAGGCAGGCAAGAGAGAGCCGCATTATTGTAAACGCCCACAGGATCAAGCAGGGGAGGCTTCCTGAAATCAAAGAAAGCGGGGGAAATCTCGGGGACTTTTATTTCATTGAGCAGGAAGCGCCTGATAAAGCGCTTCAAATTATTATGGAGTTAGTGTGTAGCAGGATTCCCCGACGCTTTAATATGGATCCCATGGAGGACATACAGGTCCTCTCACCCATGCACAAGGGGGAGTTGGGAACTGAAAACCTGAACAGAAAACTGCAGAATGCGCTCAACCCTTCAAAGATGGAGCTGGTTAGAGGAGACAGGCGCTTCCGTCTGAATGACAAGGTGATGCAAATCAGAAACAACTATGAGAAGGAGGTTTTTAACGGTGACATCGGTCTGATCAAATCCCTAAACGCGGAAAAGCAAGAAGTGATTGTGACCTATGACGGGAAAGCGGTGCCTTACGAGTATCTTGAACTTGATGAGATTGTCCTGGCCTATGCCATCTCTGTCCACAAGTCACAGGGGAGTGAGTACCCGGCCGTGGTCCTTCCTGTTTTTCCGCAGCACTATCTGCTTCTCCAGAGGAACCTCATTTATACGGCAGTCACACGGGGAAAACGTCTTGTGATCATGACAGGAAGCAAAAAAGCCCTTGCCATGGGGGTAAAAAACGACAGGATAATGAAAAGATATACCTATCTCTCTGAAAGGCTAAAAGGGCTCTGTCGCCACCACTTTCTTTTGTCTTGACGCTGCATAAAATTGCAGGATCATTAAATTTCGAAAAACCGAAACATGCAGAATGTATTCATAAATCCTTCAGAGGGAAATGGCTTATGACTTGATAATACAATCAAAAATTTAGAGTTAAAGGGTTTAGACGAGATGTACTGGAGGCTTAAAAAAAGTGTTTATGATAGATGACGTTCAAAATTTAAGAGCTTTTCCCCGAATCCGAACGAACAGGCTCGCCTCCTGGTCTTTGTATTTTTCTTTGATTGACGATATTTCATCTTCAATGGCAAAGAAGGCATCTACTACAGCAGGGTCAAAGTGGGTCCCTTTACTCTCCTTGATAATGCCGTAGGATTTTTCCAAGGAAAAAGGCTCCTTGTAAGGTCGTTTGGATGTCAAGGCATCGAACACATCTCCTATTGCTACAATACGTCCAACAAGAGGAATCTTAGAACCTTTAAGTCCTTTAGGATACCCGCTACCATCCCACTTTTCATGATGGGTGAGGGCTATCACCTCACCTAATTTGATAAAACCAGCGTCAGAACCCTCCAGGATCCGTCCCCCGTTGGTTGAATGTTGCTTCATGATCTCCCACTCATCCGGGTCCAGTTTTCCAGGTTTCAGCAATATGCTGTCCGGAGTGCCGATTTTGCCCACATCATGCATGGGTGCCGCATAGAGGATCGCCTCCACGGTCTTCTCATTCAGGCCCAATTTACGGGCTACAGCCGCTGAGTAGTTGCTCATACGAAGAACATGGGCACCGGTATCCTCATCCTTATATTCAGCAGCCGTGGAGAGGCGATAAATGGTGTCAAGGGAGGCCAATTTGATTTTTTCAAAGGCACGCCTCAATTGCTGGGTCCTTCTGGCAACCTCAGATTCAAGTTCCTTTTGATAATCACGCATGTGATCGTTGTATGCCTTTACTTTAAGCAGGGACTGAACCCTTGCCTTCAATTCCGTCTTATCCACAGGCTTGCTCAAAAAATCATCAGCTCCCGCCTCAAGAGCCCTGATCCGATCCTCCACTTCCTTTAGTGCTGTCACCATGACAATGGGAATGATATTTGTCTCCTCCTTTTCCTTCAATCGCCTGGCCACCTCAAAGCCATCCATCTT
>JAKLQB010000620.1 GCA_022013615.1 Desulfobacterales bacterium
AAATCCGAAATCCGAAATCCGCATTCGGATAACCGACACCGGCTGCGGCATCTCAAAGGAGAATATGGAGAAGATCTTTGAACCGCTCTTCACTACCAGGGCCCGCGGCATCGGCCTTGGTCTGGCGGTCTCCAGGAACCTGGTGGAGCTAAACGGCGGCAGCATCGAGACGCAAAGCGAGGAAGGCAAGGGCAGCACTTTTACGGTGAAACTACCTACGAAGTAAATTTTGGATTTTGGATTGCGGATTTTGGATTTTTATACACAGGGTAACAAGAAATAATTCCAAAATCCGAATTCTAAAATCGAAAAGGGAGGTCAGAAGAGATGGATGAAGCTCAGATGAAAAAGAGAACTAAAGAGTTTGCTAAGGAAATTATCAAGCTTTGCCGAAATCTGCCCAAAAACATGGAAGGAAGGCTAATTGGCAATCAAATATTTCGTTCTGGAACTTCTGTTGCTGCAAATTATAGGGCTGCCTGTAGAGCAAGGTCAACAGCCGATTTTATTTCAAGATTGGGTATTGTAGAAGAAGAAGCGGACGAAACTCTATTCTGGCTGGAATTAATAGAGGAGATGGAGATTCTTGATAAGGCCTCAATTGATTATTTAATGAAGGAAAATGATGAACTCATAGCTATTATTGTTTCATCTATTAATTTGACTTCGTAATGTTACTTGCCGCGCGATTTTAGTTTGAAAAACACTTTTTGTCGGCGTGTATGAGACTCGATAGCCTTCTGTCTATGCCGGTGTCGATGTTCTAACTGCAGAATGACTTCTTCCTTGGTCACATCACGGCGAGGGAGAAATCGAGCAAGTAGGTGTTCGATATCCGCACATGATAATAAAGGATAAGTATCTTTATGATTAATTCGTTCAGTAAGCATAAACAACATAGCCATCATTACAAGGGCCATATGGTGATGCCAGGCATTCCATTTACGAACCTGATAGTCGGCCATACCACATTCACTTTTCCCATCTTCGAACACACGTTCTATCCAAAACCGCTGCCGTTGCATAAAGCCCAAACGTCGAAGCGTTGTGTTTTTGGGTGCATTTGTCAGAGAGGTCTTCGTATCAGGATTGAATCCCAAAGACTTTGTGACGATCAAATGCCAGCATTTAGCATTTTTAGATTCCCCATCCCACACATATACCTTCAGCCTAAAGATTCGCACTTTAAGCGGACCACGAGTTGTGTCCCGAAGTTTAATGGTTTTCCAGCGCTGCGAAGATATAGATTTAATAACATCTCGAACCTCAATGCTTTTTTGATCGGTCTTATACTTTTTAGGTTGACGACCGCGACTGCTGACTTTCTCTGGGATATAGGGTTTCGGGTCTTGCAGGTATACATGAAAATCGGAGTGAATATCGATAACAAAAGTTTCGCTCATTTCATCCAGGGCATTACAAAACTTCGGTCCTTTGCCATATCCCGCGTCAGCTCCTACCCACCCGAAACGAAGATTGTTTTTTCGTGCATGGCGTACAATCTCAAGACCAAGCTCTGGTTTTGTATGAAACTCGCGTTCATTTTCAGGAATACCTGCCTTTTCACAACGTTTAGAATCGTCAGTCCACTCTTCAGGCAGGTACAATCTCACATCAACCGGGGCAGCATATTGCCCATTAACAAGGGCGCCATAAACAGCGACTTGTCCGTTATCTACTTTACCCAAACGCCCCAACCATTGGCGTTTAACACCAACAGATTCTTTTCCTTGTTTAGCAAAACCGCTTTCATCAATCAAAAGGCATGCTTGGTAGTCATCCCCCAAAAGTTTGTCAGAATCACGTGCTACATTATCAATGACTTCACGATGATTCCATTTCGAATGAGTCAAAAATTGTTGAAGATTGCGCGACTTAGCATCCACTACTACATCGGCCATACGGTCCATATTCTTTCGAGAACCAGCTTGCATCAAACCGCTAGCATACTGACGTGCCTTGTCCGAGACATCATGACGGTAGGATTGGAAATGTTCACTGAAGCTGTTTACGAAAGACATAAAGCGCCTGCCGACGCCGGCAAGCCTCGTTGGAGGGGTTGCATAATATTTCCTCCTTTTTTCAGTAGAATGTTTTCTTTGGTGTTGACATCATGAATATTTTATATAATTTTCTCATCGAAAAAGCAAGGATTATCTTTACGAAGTCAAATTACCATGCACTGAAACTCCAAAACACACGACCAGAATCACAACACCGATGACCCATTCTCTAAGCAGAATTGCAGTTATACAAGCAATAATACCTGTATAAAGCACGGAGGCACCTGGATCTTCAATTATGCTAGAGGGGAATAGGCAATGTATCCAAAGACCAATGAATACTGATAGCAGGATCAAGAGGCCAATATTGACGTTCACGAAAATCGCGGTCAAGATACCGGCTGCAATCACCATGAGTAGTGCAGTGATTTTCAGTTGTTACCTCATTATTGCTTATTTCATTGCGGATAGAAACAAATGATTATGTGTTTCCGTTTAAATACTATAAATAAAAAAGGTTGACAATAAAAATGTGTTTTATTATATATTTCCTAACCGTTTAACACCAAAATATTTGGGATAAACGTATACTGTTAATTTCTTAAAAGGTGGATTAGAATAGTGAGACAGATTCCTGCTCCTCTCATTATATAAATAAAGAATTTATTGATCAAAAATAAAATACCCCAAAGAGATCAGAACTACTACTTAAAATGGTTACGATATTACTTTGATTTTTGCCATAAGTATGGTTTCAAAGAATCTGATACTCAAAGTCTTCACCTGCACTCCATTTTTGCTTTTAAAACAGGGTGGAAGTCAGTCTCTGCCGTTTGGCAATTGGGGTTGGCGCCATTCACCTATTCAAGTTGTTATACATTCCGGTATATCCATCAAAAGTTGATTTCCCCGATTGAATAGGTAACGGCTTTTCCACCGATGCTTACTCTGCCATCCAAATATTCGCAATACAATTCTCCTCGTCTCTTTGATAATTGAATCGCGTAAAGGGATGTCTTGTTTAACTTTTCTGACCAATAGGGAATCAGTGTGCAGTGTGCTGATCCGGTTACGGGATCTTCCGGTACACCCATTTTTGGAGCAAAGAATCTGGAAACAAAATCAGAATTGCTTCCTTTTGCAGTAACAATTACGCAATTCATGTCCAGTTTCTCAATCAGGTTGAAATCAGGCGCGATTGACAAAATGTCATCTTCATTGTCATACACGGCCAGGAATGTCTCCGGTGATTGTAATACCTCTATAGGTTTTGATCCCAGGCCCTGAATCAGTTGTTCCGGCATGTTAATAGGAAGGGGTTTATAAGCAGGAAAGTCCATCAGAAGGAGATCGCCATCCTTTTTTACCGTCAGTTGGCCACTCTTTGTTTCGAATATAATTTGAGAGCCCTTATATTTAAGATGTTCAAAGAGGACATGAGCAGATGCCAAAGTTGCGTGTCCACAAAGGTTCACTTCCACTTTTGGCGTGAACCATCTTAACCTGAAAACACCGGTCTCTCTTGTAAAGAATGCTGTTTCGGACAGATTATTCTCTTCCGCTATTGACTGAAGTGTTTTGTCATCAAGCCACTCTGTCAAAGGACATACTGCAGCCGGATTGCCGGCAAATCTGTTCTCAGTAAAAGCGTCAATGATATAAAGAGGTATTCCCATAATATTCTCCTATAAATTCATAATCACGGCATTTGGAAGGCTGCCATCGACTCATGGCCTGACTCCTGATTCAAATCATATCCGGCCATAACATGTTTCTTACGCTCATTGTGATCATCAGCAAAAGCATCATGAAAAAATGAAATTAACAAAAGACAACCTGTCAACATGATGAATTTATTCCGTCGCATAGTAATCTCCTCCTATTTTTTACGATGTTCGCGGAAATGTTCTGTTATCCTACGGGATAGATAGACAATTTCTCCCACAACGAACATAAAAATACGAAACCCTACAAAAATACCTGCTTTAATCAGAGGCGTTAAACGACCCCAGAATTTCCACTCAACAACACGATGCCAGGCCATTTTTAACCACTCGAAGGCTGGTGCTTTAAACTCTGAGATCCTTTTATTTCGGAATTCTTGCCTTTGAGAAAACGGCATATTGTTTGTTATGTAAGGCCTTAAATACCTCGACTTCAAATTAGCCGCATAAGGTTTCCGGGTTTCTGGTTCGTTGCAAATCATGAGAGATCCATAATGCCCCCATGCAAAAGTTTTGTTCCATTGTGGAAGTAGCTTGAGCCTGTTGAAAAATTGTTGTTTGCTTTGGCCTTCATTAAATTCATCTTCCTTAGGGCATATAAAAAGTATTCCAGATTCGGTAAAGCATGTTCCGCATATTGTTCTATTCAATTCTCCGATGGTTTGCCAAGAAATGATGCTGTTTTTGTCGACAGTGATTTCGTATCTTCTAAGGCGGAATGTGCATGGTCCAGTGATATTTACAGCTCCTATATGAATTTTGTCGATAGATAGCTGCTCTATTAAATTACTCGTAAGACCTTGCTTAGTGCCAATTTTCCGAAGACTGGAGGCAAAAGAATAATAACGGGTCTTTTTCCATGCTGGCAATTTCATTAGATGCGCACGGAACTCCAATTTCAGGTAGCCAGCCTCTTCATGTTCCCAATCTCCAATCACAAGGATATTGCCTATAATAAGGCATTTACCGCTGCGTTGAGTTCCCAGAGCAACGTGCGTCACCCAAGTTAGCAAAACGCTACCATGCTCTATAATAATAAATTCGCCCAGCCTGTATTTGGCTTCACTTATTTGCATAACCATGTGGGTGAGAGCGAAGGCTCAACGCGCCAATCAATTGCCAGAATGGAGCACCAACTGTGTCTATCTCTTTTATCATTCTTATCTCTTTATACAAAATTCTATAATTGACAATTTCGGCTTTTTCCACATAGCACAACAAAAAATAGAAAACTATAAACGGGTGTGCAGTTTTTCCGCTTGATGTAACGAGTTGATTTTGTATACAAAACACGACTAATATGGACAAAAAATCGAATAAAGTCAATTGTTTTTGGAGAACTTACCAAAATGTCGCTCTTGAAATGAGGGTCTCTTAAAAAGCACTGCCCGAAAGGCCGGGGTGACCAAACGGTCTCCTGCCATACATTGAGGTTTTTTAGGTTCTCTGGACAGGAGGACCAAGGCCCGTGGTATATTAGGCAAGGCAGCCAAAATGGACCGTTCCAAAATGGTATGATATTGCATAACTATTTGATTAATTGTCTTTTTTCTCTATATGGCATACCAATTGAGCATGGTTTTCAAGCCTTTCAGGATGATCACAGAAGATTGGCGAAGTGACTTTGTCGCCTAACAAACTGAATTTACAATTATATTTTCTAAAACCCAAAACATTTCTCTGTGGCACAATATGTGCTGAACGATAAGCTTGTTGTCCGTTGTCCGTCGTCTGTTGTCCGTTGAAAAATTGCCAACCACAAACCACTGACAACTAACCGCATTCGTCTAAGCTTTAAAGGAGGAAACGTTTATGACAGAAAATCCAGTTAAGCCAGAAAAACTTTTTGTATTATGGTCAAGCGGGGACAGAGAAGTAGCAACAAAAATGGTGTTTATGTATACGCTGAACGCCAAACGAAAGGGATGGTGGAATGATATCTCTCTGATTGTCTGGGGCCCTTCAGCCAAGCTTGTTTCTGAAGACAAGGAGTTACAGGCTGAGATAATAAAGATTAAAGAGGCTGGTGTAGAGCTAATGGCTTGTAAAGCATGTTAGGACCTTTATGGTGTTTCAGAAGACCTGGAAGCACTTGGCATAGACGTAAAGTACATGGGAGAACCACTCACACAATTGTTAAAAGAAGGTCATAAAATAATTACTTTTTAGATTGTAGTTACTGAGGTTCACGGTTTCCCGCTGAAAGCGGGATTCACGGTTCACGGTTTGAGAGAGATGATTCTATTTCAAATGCACAAAAGGATTGGCCTTAAGAAGGCTTAGGGCTACTATACCGCTAAGGCAGGAAGAAACTATGAACATACTGGTCGTTGACGATGAAAAGGTCCAGATCGAAACCCTTAGGAGAGCGTTAAGGAGTAAGGGCTATCAGGTGTTTGAAGCCTTGAATGCCATAGAGGCACTTGACCAACTGGAATCAATGACCTACAGGATTGATATGGTTCTGACTGATTACATTATGCCAGGGAAAGATGGGATAGAACTATTGAAAAAGATACGTGAAAAATACGGTGAACTTCCCGTAATAATAATGACAGCCTACGGGGAAAAGGAAATGCTGATAGATGCCTTGCGGAATCGATGCGATGGTTTTATTGAAAAACCATTTAACGTGGATCAATTGATTGGTGAAATCGAAAGGGTTATGAAAAAATTTGATTAAGAATAAGCCAAAAAAACAGGGACATTTTCAACAAATGGGTATCAGATGTATCTTAGTGAAGGGAAGCCCTAATGGGAAACGGTAGACATCTACTCTTTCTTAGCACTTTGTTGTTTTTTCTAATCACGGCGCTGGTGACAACAGCAAGGTCAGTGCAGGTTGTAGACAATAGCATTTATGCTGGGCTGATTGGGAAATATGTGAAAGATGGTGTGGTGGACTACGAAGGTTTTAAAAGTGAGGAAGTCAAATTAGATCAATACCTCAAGGTGCTTGAAAAAACTGATACCAAAACTCTTTCGCGTAATGAGCAGTTTGCTTTTTACGTCAATGCCTATAACGCCTGGACCATCAAGCTAATCCTGAGCGGTTACCCTGGCATCAAATCCATCAAGGACCTGGGAAGCCTGTTCAAGAGTCCATGGAAAAAGAAGATTTGCCGTATTGACGGCAAGATCATTGCCTTAGATGACATTGAGCATAATATACTTAGGCCCCGCTTTACGGATCCACGGGTACATTTTGTAATAAATTGCGCAGCTAAAAGCTGCCCCCCTTTGCGATCTGAGCCATATAGTGGGGGCGAATTGGATCAACAACTGGATGAAATGACAAGGGCGTTTATCAACGATCTCGAAAGTAACCACCTTGAAGACCACACGCTTTATGTGAGCAGTATATTTAAGTGGTTTGCGGAGGATTTCAATAAGGATATCGTCGGCTTTTTTTTGAAATACGCAAAAGGGGATCTGAAAGAGCAATTAGAGGCAAATAAAGAAAAGATTGAGGTTAAGTACCTTGACTATGATTGGTCTCTTAACGGATGTTCACCCCTGCAAAATCAGACAACTAATGGATATAACAGGCAATGAGGGAGGTTTGAGGCCGCATATGTAGTCACTAATATAATGGCATCATATATTTTTTCCCTTGACATATAAGGATATATGATATATTA
>JAKLQB010000621.1 GCA_022013615.1 Desulfobacterales bacterium
ACCAGCATTTTTTACGAGGACTTCGGCTCTTCAATTTTGTCCTTGTCCCTAACCCTCGTATGTGACTCCGCAACGCTGGAGTCTCTTTTTCGATCAAACTGGCCGCTTCGGCGGTCAGAGGCGGCGCTGAACGTTGAACCCTGAACCTGTGAACGCTTACCCCGAGGTTTAATTAAAAGCTAATTACGCTGATTTAAAAGCAGCATTGACCATAGCCAGAGCCTCTTCCTTAATCCTCTCTAAATGCGCTTTCCCCTTGAAGCTTTCCGCATAAACCTTGTATATCTCCTCAGTGCCAGAGGGTCGAGCTGCGAACCAGCCATTTTCCGCTACAACCTTCAAACCACCGATGGGCGCATTGTTCCCTGGTGCGTGGGTTAGTTTAGCTATTATAGGCTCTCCGGCGAGTTGCGTTGCTGTGACCATGTCGGGAGAAAGCTCCTTAAGCACCGCCTTCTGCCTGGTTGTGGCGGGGGCATCAATACGCTCATAGACCGGGTCCCCGAACTTCTCCTTGAGCTCCTCGTATATTTCGCCCGGGTCCCTGCCCATCCTTGCTGTGATTTCACAGGCCAGCAGATCCATAATGATCCCGTCTTTGTCCGTGGTCCAAACAGTACCGTCTTTTCTTAAAAATGCAGCCCCGGCACTTTCTTCGCCGCCAAATCCATAGGAACCATTTAGAAGCCCATCCACAAACCACTTGAAGCCCACAGGCACCTCGGAAAGCTTTCTCCCCAGATGCGCGGCAACCCGGTCTATCATGGAACTTGAGACCACCGTTTTCCCAACCGCAGCGTCGTTTCTCCAGCCCGGCCGGTTTTGGAACAGGTACCAAATGGCCACAGCAAGATAATGGTTCGGATTCAGAAGCCCTGCACCCTTAGTGACAATGCCATGACGGTCCACATCCGTGTCATTGCCGAAGGCGATATCAAACTTGTCCTTAAGTTTAATCAAACCAGTCATGGCGTAAGGTGAAGAGCAATCCATACGGATTTTCCCGTCCCTGTCCAGGGTCATAAAAGAAAAGGTCGGGTCAACGGCCCGGTTTACTACCTCAATAGAAAGCCCATAGAGTTCGGCAATGGGGTCCCAGAAATCTACGGCTGCACCGCCCAGAGGATCTACTCCAATCTTGAGTTTTTCCCTGGCGATGCCCTCCATATCAATAACGTTCTCAAGGTCGTCCACATATGGAGTAATGTAGTCATACTCCTTAGTGGTCTCTGCTTTAAGCGCCTTCTCAAAGGGCATCCGTTTCACGCCTTTTAGCCCGTCCCCCAAAATTTCGTTGGCTCTCTGCTGGATAACTTTGGTTGTCTCCGGGTCCGCCGGTCCGCCCTCGGGGGGATTGTATTTGAATCCGCCGTCCTCAGGCGGATTGTGGGATGGCGTAATGACAATACCATCGGCAAACCCTTCTTTCCTGCCCCGGTTATAAGTAAGGATAGCATGTGAGATAACCGGGGTGGGTGTATACCGCAATTTCTTCTGAAACATCACCGTGACTTCACTCGCTGCAAATACCTCAATGGCAGTAGATAGAGCGGCCTCTGACAGACCGTGTGTATCCATACCTATGAACATGGGGCCGGTAATGTTTTTAGATTTTCTGTATTCGCAGATAGCCTGGCTAATGGCCAGGATGTGGTCCTCATTGAAGCTATTCTTAAGTGACGATCCCCGGTGCCCCGAAGTACCGAATGCAACACGATGGGCTTGATCCGTGACATCGGGCCTATGGGTGTAATAAGTAGAGACAAGCCGGGGAATATTGGCAAGTAGTGATCTTGGCACCGGTTTTCCGGCAAGTTCATGCACCATTTTTTCCTCCGAGGCAGTTTCAAAATGTTCAATTTTGTTCAAGATCAAGGAAGGCGAAAATTTTAACCGCAGGAATACATTGAGTATTTCGAGGATTAAAATTTGAGCCTGACGCAGATATTGGGCAAAAGGGGACGTTTTGAAATTGGCTCCTCCGAATAAGTTTTAAGCGACATTATAATGTATCATTTCAAAAATGGAAGGAATAACTTAGCCCTAAATATGCCCTATTCTCCCTTGACGCATAAGTATATTTCACCCTATACTTCCTGCCAAATATGAAATCTTTCCAGCCGGCGGTGAGATAACAAAGAAAGAGGCTCTTTTCCTTTATGTACATTGAGATAGTACCGGAACTCTATAGGGTAGATACAGGAAAGCCGAGTTGCTCGTCTTATCTCGTGAAGACTGAAGATCTATATTATACTGCCTGCTCACAGAGGTGGACAAACCATGGAAGACAATTTGCTCAAACAGATACGTTCCGAGGCCGAGGAGATATTTAAAAGCTCTGTTAAGGCTGTAGATCCTTATAATGCGGTGAAGCGCTTCGTGCGGGTGGAAGACAATAGCCTTATTCTGAGTGTGAAAGACCAGACAATGGTCAAACTTGATTTGATGAAATACGATCGAATCTCGATTGTGGGGGGAGGAAAAGCCACGGCGCCCA
>JAKLQB010000622.1 GCA_022013615.1 Desulfobacterales bacterium
ATTTTTTCAACGACGCGGTCAAATAAAAGGGCACCTCATCGCAACGCGGCAAGATGCCCTTTATGATAGTATTACAGCGAATTATAAACTAATAACGTTCGTAGCCGCAGGTCCTAGGTTGCTTTTTTCTGGATTGGTCAGGCGGCCACCTGGGGCATGGCTCTGACGGCCTCTTTTATGAGCTCCGGTGAAACGTTTTCTTCCATCAGAGATGCCTGTGTGTCCACTGCCACTCTCAGCGCTTTCAGACCGTGCACCCCTTGAAGGTCCTGCAGATCCAGATTCTCTATCTCGTCCTTAAAGTATCCGGAGGCCTGAAGGTAATCAATATACTCTCGATACTCGAGGGCTTCACGTCTGTGGGAGTACACAATGGCAATCTTTTCAGGCTGGGTGAGTCGCTCAGATCCTCCCTTGATCATGGCCTTGTCGATTCGCTTCTTGATGATCTCGTGTCGAATATCATAGGCCCCATCCACGTCGAAGCGTCTCTCGTCCGGACGAAAACGGATCGACAGCGGCGTGTTCTGTACCAAAATGAGATGAGTGGTTTCCAGCGGGACTTTCAGGGTCCCCTTGAGTTGTCCGGTCCGCCATACCACACCACACATGACCATGAGTTGCCACAACCGCAGATTTCTCAGATACAAGAGATCGAACTCCCCGTCCTCAATCATCGAAGCGCCGATGTAGATGGTGTGGTCAACCCCGTCGGTTTTCAGTTTCTCGAAATAGTGAGGAAAAAAGCCCTGAGCCGTCTCTTCCTCTTTGTCCAGATAGGAAGTAATGGTCTCGTTGATTAGAGTGATGCTCTCCTCAAAGTCCTTCCGCTTCCGGTAAAGGGCTCCCATATTCGTATCCAGGGCTGCCCGGTAAGCCTCAATTTTCCCTCTCACTTTTTGATTGAACCCCTGGATGTGGTCAAAAACTGGTTCAACTACATGCCGTATGAAGTCGAGTTTGGCGACCTCGTCACCCGAACTCAATCCGGTCTCAATTTCCCGGATGTTTTTGTCAATCCGGTAGGAGAGGGCATCCAGAATGGGAAGGGTTCGGTGCCTGTTCGCGAGCTGAATGATCTCCTTGGTTATTTTGAGATGATCGATCAAATCGGACTGGATGGCGGCATTTCGGTTTTCGCTGCTTCCCCTGACATCCGATGCGCCGTAAAGCGGGAATACATTGGGAAATACGATGGGCTCCAGACCTGAAGGTGTTTCATCCTGGCTCTCCATATAGTTCAGGGCCGCTCTTTGGAAGCGCCACTCGACCGAGGGGTGGATTGCGGTAAATTTCTCCTTGATGATGGCCTGAACCCGGTGGTTGAGTTCCGCCATGCCGCGATTCAAGGCCATGGAGAAAAGGGGGAGTATTTCCAAGACCTTCATGGTATTCAATACGTTCAGCTCTCCGGGATATGGGGACTTAAGATCAAAGGTCCCAAGGAGTTTGTCCTTGTAATGGAGAGGTGTCACGAATATACTCCTTACACCGCTTTGGATCATGTGTTCTTCCAGGGCCGTGCGGCCCGGATGATTCACCAGATCCTCTATCACCAGAGGTTCCCCTTTTTCCACTGCCTGAGCGAATATTGAGCCTTCATATTCACTCTTCTTGCAATGCACAGAGTCTGCGAAAATGCACCCTTTTTCTAGTTTATGCTCAGGGCCGAGGATAAGGACCTGGTCTCCCTGTAAGGCGGCAAGGCCCAGTAGAAGCTCCGGTTTTCCGAGGAATGTTCTCAGTTTTTCCTGAAGATGTTCAAAACCCTATTGTGAAAAAATGGACTCCTTCTCGATAAGATCCCGCTTCAATGAAGATAAGACTTCCTGATCTGTCACATCCACTGCCCTGAACACACCAAGGCCGTGGAATTCGAAGTTTTCCGGCGGGATGAGATCCATCCATACCTCAGGGTCAGCGACATTTGCAAAGAGGCGTTTTTTGGCACTCTTTGAGAGGGGCTTTAGCTTTCCGATCTTCTTTACTTCCACAAACTTGGGATCCATGGTGATATTTAAATGGCGATCCAGCCCGGTGTCCGGATCTCTGACTGTTACGATTAAGGGGTACTCGAAGGTAAGGTCAATGTCATAAAACGTTCGCAGGATGTGGAGATAGGCCTTCAGGAGTTTTCCCCAAGCCCATTGCTCGGTGTCGATATTTGCCAGATCCCCGAGATCTTGACCGTCCAGCGTCAAAAGGCGTTTGTAAGCTGGCGTGGCGTACACTCTTTTGAAGTGGAAGGGAACAAAAGCAGCCGAGAAATCTCTATCCCAGAAAGCCGGCGGGAAAACGATACTCATAAGCATGTCCAACATTTCACGGTGCTTATCAAGGATCGAAAGATCCTCGATCGGCTCCAGCAATTCCGGGGCATTCTTCAACTCTTCCCGAATAGTTCTGGCAACGGCAGCCTTGACAGAATCCCCTTCTGACAGGATCTGATCCCAGAATGCAACGAGGGGTGCAAGGCTGAGAACACACTTGAAAGGAAACTCCACGGCACGAGATTTCATGACAATCCTCCTTTCAGATAAAACCATTTCGTAACTCAGGTTCAAAGTTCCATGGTTCACGGTTCAAGGTTAACTGATGAAAACTGCACGGTTTTGAGATATTGAGGGGTGGCACATAGCGCGTAACTGCTGCCGTTATGTCAAGCAATATAAAAAATGCGACCCCGCCGCAGGCTAA
>JAKLQB010000623.1 GCA_022013615.1 Desulfobacterales bacterium
AAAATCCATTGACATAACAACAGCAAAACACTATATATCTATGGTTAGGGCATGAAGCCTGATAGATCAAGCGAAGTTCGAGGCCACGAAGGTTTGAGAATTTTGAATTGCCGAATCTTGTGGCCTTTTTTTATGTTATTAATGAGGTAGTGCAAGTTATGAGGCGCTCCATAACAAAGAATCCTTGATGCGCCCCAAGTGAGAGGTCTTCCCATGCACATCTCTGAAGGAATATTGTCCGGACCGGTTCTGGTTTCAGGAATTGCGCTTGCAGCGGCAGGTACTGCCATGGGTCTCAAAAAACTTGATTACGACCGCATTCCTCAGGCAGGCATTCTTTCAGCATCTTTTTTTGTGGCCTCGCTAATCCACATTCCCATCGGTCCTTCGAGCGTTCACCTTATCCTCAACGGGATCGTTGGCCTGATTCTCGGATGGGGCGCCTTTCCCGCAATCCTGGTTGCATTGACGCTTCAGGCAGTGTTTTTCCAGTTCGGAGGCATCACCACCCTTGGGGTAAATACGGTGAATATGGCTCTGCCGGCTGTCTTGTGCTATTTCCTGTTCGGCCGCCTGGTCCACAAGGGGTCTTTTACCGCACTGCTTGCGTCTTTTGCAGCCGGTT
Source organism: Desulfobacterales bacterium (assembly GCA_022013615.1). The sequence continues at coordinate 626 of JAKLQB010000623.1, forward strand.
TCTTCTCCGTGTTCCTTGGGGCCATCATGGTGGGCCTTGCATTAATTTTCACGGAAGAGGATTTCTTCAAGGTCTCAGCAATGCTCGTAATTGCTCATCTTCCCGTGATGATCATCGAAGGGATCATTACCGACTTCTGCGTAGCGTTTCTGAGAAAGGTTCAACCCGGCATGCTCCCGGGATATGCTGAGTGAAGAACCTCCCACAAAGGATGGGGCTTTGAGGAAGCACCCCTTAGTACGTGCGGTGTTTCTCCATAGAAAGTATAAATCCGAAGCACGAAATGCGAAGCACGAAACAATATCAAATGACCAAAATCCAAATGCCCGAAACCGCATTATAAAGCACTCGTTTTCGCCAGATAGCAATGTAGAGGTTTGTTTCTGTCATTGGAACATTCGAGCTTTGAATTTGTTTCGGATTTCGATATTCGGATTTCGGATTTCACCATTTGGGAAAGCCGTCCTGGGAATAGCCACAGAAACATGACCACGCACCCAGGATGTGGTTTCTCACAGTGAAATGAAAAGCCCATCCGGGTGCTGACTAAAAGGCCGACAAACCTTATAGCTTTATGGAGCGGCAGATGCGAGCACATAGCATGATTGAGAATGTCAGATGGATCAAAGGAATCCTTGTTCTTTTGACTTTTGCGATGGTTCCGATTTTTGTGGTCAATACTGCAAGCGCCCATAAAGCCGTTATCTTCGCCTGGGTGGAAGGGGAGACCATTTATACGGAGAGCAAGCTCAGCGGTGGAAAGAAGGTCAAGGAAGGAGACGTTATTGTTTATGACCTCCAGGGGAATCGTCTTCTTGAAGGAAAGACCAACGAGCAGGGGGAATTTTCTTTCAAGATCCCTAAGAAGACAACGCTTAAAATAGTCCTTCAAGCTGGGACTGGACACCGGGGCGAATGGACGTTACCCGTAGAGGAGATGGGGGCAGTGACTTCGCAACAAAGCGTAGAAGCAGAAACCAAAAAAACCGGGGAAACCGCCTCAATAAAAACAGAGAAGCAGACACAGTCAGTTTCCGCATCCAAACTCAGCCCGAACGACATTCAACTGGCAATAGAAAAGGCCCTGGATAAAAAACTCAAACCCGTTTTGAAGAAACTTGCAGAACCCCAGGAATATGGCCCCACAGTAAAGGACATCTTAGGCGGTATCGGCTACATACTGGGCCTTGTGGGGGTTGCCAGCTATTTCCACTACCGTCGTAAGATAAAGGACCTGTCAAAGTCATGATAGAGGAACCCTTTTCAAATGGAAATTCCCTGGTTCACCACCTTGATCCGAGACTCAAGGTTATTTTCGCGATACTCTATTCCTTCATTGTGGCACTTTCTTCCAGGTTCCCTACCCTGTTCGCTGCCCTGGGCTTCTCGCTCCTCCTGATTGTCCTGGCACGATTAAACGTCCAGGAGGTCTCCAAGAGATTGGCGGTTGTAAATGGCTTAATCCTTTTTTTCTGGTTGGTATTACCCCTGACTATTAAGGGTGAAACCCTGTTCAACCTCGGTCCCCTGGCAGTCACCCGTGAGGGAGTAATTCTTTCAGCGCAGATCACGCTCAAGTCGAACGCCATCCTGCTGTCTTTCATAGCTATGGTTGCCTCCATGTCCATCGCCACATTGGGCCACGCCATGAACCGCTTGTACATTCCTGATAAAATAGTTCATCTTTTTTTGCTAACCTATCGATACATATTTGTGATAGATCAGGAATATCAGCGGCTTTCGAGGTCCGCCAAAATTCGTAGTTTTCGCCCCGGAACCAATACACACACATACAAAACATACGCGTATCTCATAGGGATGCTTTTTGTCCGGGCCTCAGCACGTGCGCAGCGTGTGCACCAGGCCATGCTCTGCCGTGGATTCAAAGGGAAATTCTATTGCCTTCGCGAATTTTCAATGTCATTGTTTGATTGGACCTGGTCGGTTATTATGGCAGTGGTAATCTTTGGATTGGGTGTTCTGGAATGGACCAAAATAACCTAATTATCAATCTTTC
>JAKLQB010000624.1 GCA_022013615.1 Desulfobacterales bacterium
GATAGAGATGGTGATGCCTGGTGACAATGTGTCGATGGCGGTGAATTTAATTACCCCCATAGCGATGGAGAAGGAGTTGAGGTTTGCCATTCGTGAAGGTGGGAGGACTGTTGGTGCCGGGGTCATCAGCGATATTATTGAGTAAAAGGAGACCTTGCAGCAATGCGTGATATAGTTACACTGGCCTGTGAAGGATGCAAGAACAGGAATTATACGGCCACAAAAAATAAACGAAAAACACCAGATAAACTGGCATTTAAAAAATATTGTCCGTTTTGCAGGACCCATACAGTTCATAAGGAAACGAAGTAGCCTGTGTTTGTTTGGTTTATTGATGCTTTTGGGTTTGTTGTTTTCACAAGAATGGCGTTGATGAGATAAACGCAATGAACCCTGCAAACACAATAAACACAATTTATGCAGGCCAGTAGCTCTAACGGCTAGAGCACCGGTCTCCAAATCCGGGTGTTGGGGGTTCGAATCCCTCCTGGCCTGCCATTTTTTGCATGTTCTAGCGAAGCCAAGGCCTCAAACCGACGAGTTTGCGTGCGTTTGTCAAAATTTTTGCTTGAAGCGTAGAGATGCTGGATGCTCGATGCTGGATAAAGGAAAAAGAAATCCTTTAAAAATCCAGCATCCAGAGGCCAGTATCCAGTATCACGGGTTAAGTAGCTGGAATTATAAATTTTTCAAAAACTTGACACAAATGTTAAGATCTTGATCTATATAGACGGCTAATTGATATGAAAAAACAGAGCCAGAGACCAAAGAAAAAACGACCAAAGAAAAAGGACACCATCACAAAGAAAACTGAGGGCGTGGATTCAAATGTAAAGCCGCTGCCAAAAGAGATGGTTCAACAAAAGCCTGTCCGGACGAACTCGAAAAAAGTATCTGAAAAAAAGGTGACAGGGGACCGTTCCATTAAGAAATATGTTGGTAAAGCGAGCCAGTTTTTCAGAGAAGCAAAGATGGAGTTAAAGAAGGTCAAGTGGCCCACGCGAAAGGAATTGTTGGCCTCCACGGCTGTTGTGATCGTTCTTACGCTTATCGTTGCTTTATTCTTAGGTCTGGTGGATTTTGGCCTCATAAAAATTCTAAAGAATGTTTTGGGATAGAGTTAAGAATTGACTATTGACTATTGAAAATTGTCCATTATTGATCGTCAATAGTGATGTTTTTGTAAAAAGTCATATAACCGGTCATTGCAAGGAGCGAAGCGACTAAGTAATCCTCTGATTTCAAACTGTTACAATAAATGAGATTGCCTTGTCCCGCTAATAGCATTACTCGCAATGACATGCCGGTTGGCTTTTTACAAGTACATCAATGGTCAATAGTCAATCGTCAATAGTCAATTAATAAATCAGGTGTTGGTGTGGATCAAAGTTGGTATATAGTTCATACTTATTCAGGTTTTGAGAACAAGGTAAAAAAGAACCTGGAAGAGAGAGTAAAAACACTCGGGAAGGAAGAGTTTTTCGGCCAGATTGTTGTCCCTACTGAACAGGTAATGGAGCTGCGAGGCGGTCAGAAAAAAACCTCTTCCAGAAAGTTTTTTCCGGGATACATTCTCGTCCAAATGATCTTGAATGAAGAGACCTGGCATATAGTAAGGAATACCGCCAAGGTGACAGGATTTATTGGTGGAGAGGTTAAACCCACACCTATTCCTAATGAAGAGGCAGAGCAAATTCTCCATCAGATGGAAGAGGGTGTGAGCAAACCAAAACCAAAGTACCGTTTTGATGAGGGGGATGAGGTCAGAGTAATTGATGGACCTTTCAATAACTTCCAGGGAGTTGTGGAAGAAATTAAGCCGGACAAAGAGAGATTGAGAGTTCTTATCACCATATTTGGACGCGCAACGCCTGTAGAACTGGATTTTATTCAGGTAAATAAGGTTTAAAAGAGGTTAATCATGGCAAAGAAGGTCATTGGGGCTATCAAGCTTCAGGTGAAAGGAGGACAGGCTAATCCGTCACCACCCATCGGTCCTGCGTTAGGACAGCACGGTGTCAATATCGCAGAGTTTTGCAAGTCATTCAATGCAAAGACACAGGATCAACTGGGCACGGTTATTCCTGTTATTATTACGATTTACGCTGACAGATCTTTTTCCTTTATCACTAAGACCCCTCCAGCCGCGGTCCTTCTAAAGCAGGTGGCAAAAATAGCCAAGGGTTCAGCAGAACCAAACCGAGAAAAAGTGGCAAATGTGACTCGAAAACAGGTGGAGGAAATTGCAAAGCGCAAGTTTGACGATTTGAATGCTTACGATTTAGAGGCTGCCGGTAAAATAATTGAGGGTACGGCAAGAAGTATGGGTATTACGGTTAGCGAATCTTGATATGAGAGGAAGGTCAGGTATGGGCCGGGTAGGTAAAAAACACAAGGATAGTGTTCAAAAAATTGATAGACTCACGAAATACAATTTCGAAGAGGCAGTTCAACTGGCAATAGACTGTGCGCATGCTAAATTTGACGAAAGCGTGGATCTGGCTGTTAGATTGGGGGTGGATCCAAGGCATGCCGATCAAATGGTTAGAGGTGCCGTCGTTTTGCCCAACGGTGTGGGAAAAGACGTCCGTGTGGCCGCTTTTGCCAAGGGCGAAAAAGAGAAAGAGGCCCTTGAAGCAGGTGCAGATTACGCAGGTTCGGATGAACTTGTAGAAAAAATTCAGAAAGGATGGCTTGAATTCGACAAGGCAATTGCCACACCGGACATGATGGGTTCTGTTGGAAAACTGGGACGTATTTTGGGTCCGAGAGGCATGATGCCGAACGCCAAACTGGGTACTGTCACATTTGATATAGCGAGGGTAGTGAAGGAGATTAAGGCGGGAAAGATAGATTTCAAAGTTGAAAAAACTGGCATCATTCACGCCTCGATGGGCAAAGTTTCATTTGGTGTGGAAAAGCTTTTGGAGAACATTGCTGCTTTTGTGGATACGATTCTGCGATTGAAACCTCCCACGAGCAAAGGGACCTATCTCAGAAGTATGGGCATCTCTACCTGTATGGGCCCGGGAATCAAGATAGAGCCCGCATACGTTAAGGATCTCTTAAATAAATAACATCACGAAAATTCAAGGATATTGAGAATAAAGGCATAGCCCCGCAAGCTGGGGACTGTAAAAAATTGTGAACTGATTCTATAACCACCTGATTGAGCATCGCTCAATAGGGGTAGTAGTATACCTTTTAGTCAAAGACAGTAGGTGCCGTGAAAGCCGGTGGGGGCCAAATTTGCCCAAAAACGGTGATTACGTGCTTAAATAGTAAGCCTGCCGAGACTGATACAGGGTGATTTCTTTTTTTTGCACCTCTGTCTTTGACATATCTATTGTCGAGCAGAGAGGAGGTGAATATGAATAGAGAAGAGAAAGAGAAGCTTGTCGCCGATTTTGGCAGCCGCTTTGAGAAAGCAGAGGGGACTTTTCTTGTAGACTACCAGGGCCTCAATGTGGAAGCCATGAATCGATTGAGAAAAGGGCTCAAAGAAGTGGGCGCTGAATTTCAGGTAGTAAAAAACAGGCTTTTGAAGTTGGCCTGCAAGGGAACCGATACAGCGGTGTTGGCAGATCAAATGAAGGGACCCTCAGGTATCGCGATGACATATGAGGATGTGGTTAGTCCCGCTAAGGTTCTGGTCGAGTTCTCGAAGAAATTTAAACAATTCGAAATTAAAAGCGGCCAGGTTTCAGGCAGGGCAATCGACGCGGAAGCCATAAGAAGGTTGGCGGAATTACCGGGCAAAGACATACTTCTGGCCCAGGTTTTATCCGCCATGCAGGGGGTTCCCTCGGCGTTGGTCAGGGTTTTAAATGGAGTTATTTTACAACTGTTGAATGTGTTAAAAGCCATTCAGCAGGAAAAAGAAGAGTCCGCTTGATGCGTGACGAGAAATGATGGAGGTTGAAAGTAAGATATGGCAGAAAAAATAAAAAAGGAAGATGTTATTGAATATATTTCGAACATGACCGTTCTTGATCTTTCAGAGTTTGTAAAGGAACTGGAAGAAAAATTTGGGGTAAGTGCTGCAGCTCCCATGGCCATGGCAGCGGCAGCGCCGGCCGAAGCAGCACAAGCAGAGGCCGTTGAGCAGACGGAGTTTGATGTGGTGTTGTCTGCTGTTGGGGACAAGAAAATCCAGGTTATCAAGGCTGTCCGCGCCATTACAAGTCTGGGCCTTAAAGAGGCTAAGGCAGTTGTAGACAGCGTGCCTGGCCCCGTAAAAGAAGGAGTCTCCAAGGATGAGGCAGAAAGTATCAAGAGTCAGCTTGAGGAAGCGGGTGCTACCGCCGAGATCAAGTAGGGGCTGCTGTAAGCCGAAGGCTGCGGCTATTGGATTGATTATTTTTGATGGTTTTTTTCAATCTTCAATCGCCAATAGTCAATCATCAATCTAAAGGAGATACCATGGCAGGAGAAAATGGTGTCAAAAGACGCCTGAGAAGAAGCTTTGGGAAGATTAAAAAAGTTACAGAAATTCCGAATTTAATTGATATGCAAAGGCGTTCCTATGAACGCTTTCTCCAAAAAGATGTTCTGCCCGGTGAACGCCAGGCTTTCGGACTTCAGGGGGCCTTGATAAGTGTTTTCCCGATTCACGATTTTGCAGGCACAGCCTCTTTGGAGTTTGTCAAATATAGATTTGAAGATGCCAAATATGATGAGGAAGAGTGCCTGAGTAGAGGCATGACATATGAGGCGCCCCTCAGACTAACCGTCCGGTTGGTTGTTTTTGATACGGACCCTGTAAATGGCACGAAAAGTATCCGTGACATCAAGGAGCAAGAGATCTACTTTGGGACCCTCCCCATGATGACGGATAAGGGGACTTTTATTAGCAACGGAACCGAAAGGGTTGTCGTTAGCCAGCTCCATCGCTCTCCTGGGGCCTTTTTTGACCACGACAAGGGTAAAAAGCATTCCAGCGGGAAGCTTTTGTATTCTGCAAGGATTATCCCACTAAGAGGTTCTTGGCTTGATTTTGAGTTTGATCCCAAGGATATTTTGCACGTTCGTATAGACAGAAGGCGGAAATTTCCAGCCACGATACTTTTGAAGGCGCTTGGATATTCGACAAACGAAATGCTGCGTTATTTCTATGAAACAGAGATCATTACCATCGACAAAAAGGAGTGCTGGCGAGAGGCCAAGATAGAGAGTTTATACCAGAAGAAAATTACCAAAGATATTGTCGATACCGAGGCGGGGGAGATTTTAGCCAAGAAAGGGGAAAAATATACCAAACGTCTGCACAAGGCCATTCAGTCAGCAGGGCTGACCCGCATACCCATAGACCTGTCTGAGGTTGAAGGTCGCGTGATTGCTGATGACTCGGTTGACCCTGAGACGGGTGAAGTCTTAATAGAGGGTAATCAGGTGCTTACCAGTGAGATGCTGGAAATATTGAAAGAGAAAGGGATTA
>JAKLQB010000625.1 GCA_022013615.1 Desulfobacterales bacterium
CGCCGGCCTTGTCCGCCGTTTTCAGTGCCTCGGTTACACCAAGTATGTTCACCCAGCCCTCAACGTACACGTTGGTTCCCGTCTCACCCGGGTGCCATTTCTCGTGGCTCTCTACTACCTTTTTCATTCCAGGCACAGGCGCTCCATAAGGGGCAATAGGATGCACTCCATAGGTGCCCTCTGCTGCACCACCACTTAAATGAATCAAGGTTTCCTCAAAGTTCCGGATATTTGAAATAAACTTAGTCCTGATGCCAAGGGCCTTGGCGTTTTTAAGGATAACGGCCCCGTTCATGGCAGTGGACGTAATATAGGCAAAATCAGGGTCATATCGTTTCATGTTTGTTAACTGGACCGTGGCATCCTTGGTCGGCCAGTTGATGACCTGATCTGGACCCACATCAACTCCGATCTTCTTTGCATAGTCGTTGCAAGAATCAAGGATACACCGACCATATGTGTTATCAGGATATAGGTAACAAATCTTGGGGTTGCGGCTTTTGTCCTTCCAGTTATCCCTGATCCACTTGAGGGCAATACGTCCCATGGCATTGTAGGAAGGAGAAACATAGAAACTGAATGGAAACTTTGCAGGATCCTGAAATACGGCGATGAAAGAGGCAGCAATTGTGGCCACCCCATCGGCAGCGATCTTTTTCGCCAATGTCATTGTGGTGCCTGTGGACTGGATATAGAGGCCGAGAACCTTCTCAGAATCCACAAGCCGGTTGTACCCGGCCACACCTCTGGGCACCGTGTAGCCGTCGTCAACAACGATCAACTTTAGTTCTTTGCCGTTAATCCCTCCGTTTTCATTAACCCAGCGCATGGCATCCAATTGGCCCTTTACCTGGTTTTTCCCCCAGTCCGACGTGGGACCGGAGAGGTCTATAAGGACCCCCCATTTGATTTCATCCGCAGCACTTACGTTGTTTGCAGTTGGCCCCAAGGTGAAGGCCAAGGCAACAGCCACCATAATTAACCCAATTGTCCATTTCTTCATAATCTTCTCCTCCTTTCAATGGTTAAGTTTATTACTTCCCCCAAGTTCCTTTTCTCTCCGCGCCCTTTGCGCATTCTGCGGTTAATACACCTTAATATGAGAACGGCCATAGTTTCCAGTATGCCCGGATTGTCCGCCATCGGGCGGCCAGGCCGTCAGGTTCAAAAATAAGAAAAAATACAATAACAAAGCCAAAAACAATTTCCCTGATGGAGACAAACCAGGTGATATGATCAGGAAAAGTGGAGTTCAGATGGGTAGTAACTACCTCAAGGATCCTTTCAAGGATAAACCAGAAACCGACCCCGTAAATACCGCCAAGGATATGCCCCAGCCCCCCGATAATGCACATTGCAAGATAGTCAATGGATTGATGAATTGTAAAAGATTCATGGGTGATCACTTCCAGGTACTGGGCGAGCAGGGCCCCTGCAATGCCTGCAAAAAAAGAGGAAACTGCAAAGGACATAAGGCGATACTTAAACAGGTTCACCCCTATCACCTCAGCAGCTAAATATCGGTCACGGATAGCCACAAATGCCCGGCCTGATCGTGCCCGAACAATGTTTTTGGTCACCATAGTGGCAGCCACTGCAAGGACAAATGTCAAATAGTAAAGATGGAAATGATTATTGAAATGAAATGGTCCAAGAGTCCCCGGGTCAACGTACAGGCCTTCAACACCGCCGGTCAGTGTATCCCATCGGCGGATGGTAAACTCAATGATAAACTGGGCAGCAATAGTTGCTATAGCCAGATAAAGCCCCCTCAGTCTAAGTGATGGAATGCCAAAAATCAGGCCCACAAGGGCCGCCATGGCTCCGGCCGCCGGAAGGGCGATAATAAAGGGCACCCCTGCCTGTCCAATGAGAATGGAACAGGTATAGGCGCCAACACCCATAAAAGCGGCATGGCCTAAGGAGATCTGTCCTGTAAAACCAGTAAGAAGGTTCAGGCCGTGACAGGCGATAATGGCGATACCCGCCTCGATCATAATGGATATCATGTACTTGGATGCAAAGAGGGGAAACAGAATGCAGGCCAACAAAAAGGCGATCAGCCAGCCCTTCACAAACCAGGTCTGGAAGATACGTTCATCAGTGCGATATTGTTCGTGGTATAAACCGGCTGGCATAGTTTATTGTCCAGTATAAATGAAAAAGTGCCTAAAGTGCCTAAAGTGAACTAAAGTGAACTAAAGTTAATGAATCAAGACAAAACATAGAAAGTTTTTTTATCCTCAGTTTTGACGGTTTTGTAAAAATTGGAAGAAACTGTAATTATTAAATATTGATGAACTCGTAAAAAGTCACGAAGTTCGGGATTTGGGGTAATTCCCCCAATGCTAACTATTTATAATCATTCACAATCCCTA
>JAKLQB010000626.1 GCA_022013615.1 Desulfobacterales bacterium
GCTTTGCGTTCTCTGCGGTGAAATAGAATAGTCAATATTCAATCGTCAATAGTCAATCCAAATGCGTCCCCCATCCCGTTTAATAGTCAATATTCAATCGTCAATAGTCAATCCAAATGCGTCCCCCATTTACCCCTTCAGTATTACTAATTCCGTCCCCGGAATCAAGTAGCGATGGAAGTTAAGTCCAATGTCAAGACCTGACACCTTCAGTACGCTTCGCTAACAAGGAATTTTAATAAGGATGAAATCATTTGTTTGAGGGATTTGCGCTGTTCGTAACCTACCTTAATTGCGGACGAAATTTGCCATGCTAAAAAAACTTTACCCCAAAAAGCTGAAGTCGCACCCTGAAATATCAGCAACTTAGCGCATCCGCAAGTGATTTTCCGATTTTTCCACCCCAATTGACGAAATACATCGAAAGTAGTTGCTTTGACTACTAAATATTGTATAATGGTCGCAAAGCATCGCAGGATATAGTGTACTGACGGATATTTTACGGAGGCAAAAACATGGCGACCATTATCAATCCTTTTCTATTTTCGTGGAATGATGTTGAAGCATGTTCGGATTTAGACCGTTTCTACCTGGTACGTGATAATCTGCCCGATGAGAAGATGGTGATGGAACTTGAAGATCGGCGTGGCAAGGGGAGGGATGAGTTTCCAGTTCGCGCGATGTGGAATGCGATAATTGCTGGGGTAGTATTTCAGCATGAATCCATTGAATCTTTGATTCGTGAGTTATCCAGGAATCCGGCATTATTAGAAGCGTGTGGATTTGATATTTTGCCGAGACATAAGAAGCCGGTGGCAGAGCTGAAACGTAATGGGGAAACGGGGCGGATGGAGATCGTATGGTCTGAGGCGGAAGATGCCTATTACTACGTTCCGGACAGTTGGAACTTCTCGAGGTTTTTGAAGAATGTTATAGAACTGGAAGAGAACCAAGGTATGATAAGCAACATGATCCGACAATTGCGTGAAGCTTTAATGGAGGTACTCCCTGATTTTGGGCGTCATTTAGGTTATGATGGCAAGTCGATTAACAGCTATAGTACAGGCCATAAGAATAGGGACACAGGTGAAGCATCTGACATCGATGCAGATTGGGGCAAACATGAAACCAAAGGAATAGACAGCAAAACCGGTAAGCCGTGGACAAAAATAAAGAGGTGGTTCGGATATGGTCTTCATTTAATTGCTGATACCCAGTATGAGATTCCGGTAGCCGCTCATGTAACACCAGCCTCGGGCTCGGAACAAACAGAACTGCGGAGCATGATTAAGGAGACGTTTGACGAAACACCTCAGCTTGGTGAGAGGTGTGATGATTTTGCGGCGGACCGTGGTTTGGACGCTGGTAAAACAAAAGCCTTGTTATTGGACAAATATGGTATTCGACCGGTCATCGATATTCGTGAATTGTGGAGAGAAGAGAAGTCCGAGCCGGGATATGATCCCGAGAAACCGATTACGCGTACCCTTTATCCTGACCGTGTTGATACCATTGTATACACTGAAAAGGGGACAGTTCATTGTATTTGTCCTGCGACAGGAGAACAGCGGGACATGGCATTCTATGGTTTTGAAGCAGACCGTAATACCTTGAAATATCGTTGTCCGGCAGCTGTATATGGTTTTGAATGTAAAGGATGTGGAGAATGTTCAGCTTTAGGGAATGTCAATTCGCAGGGTTACGGTCGAGTCGTCAGAATAAATATCACCAAGGAAGACCGTCGAATTTTCACGCCAATCCCTCATGGCAGTCCGAGTTGGAATCGGGCCTATAATCGTCGATCGTCTTTGGAGAGAATCAATAGCCGCTTAGATAACGATTTCTGTTTTGAAAAACATTACATACGTGGAAAAGCCAAAATGCAAACGAGGGTTGGTTTAGCTACCGCAGTAATGATGGCGATGGCCCTTGGCCATGTAAGGGCTGGCCGCATCAAGCAGATGCGTTCCCTTGTGCAGCCAATAGCTCTCGCCGCCTAATATAACCTGTAATTTCAGTTAGTTAGAAAATACAGATTTGACTTGAAGGGATTGGTGTGTCCAATTATTGGGTTTTTGGGGCAAATCAGTCCATAAACTCATATTTTGCCGCCATTTCGCGCCATCAGGGCTGGTTCCCGTATTTTTCGGCCGGCCCGGTGGGCCGCCATGCCGGCAAAAAGGGGTACAGCGCAAATCCCTCAATACAGGAAAAACTTGACAGTACCGTCTTATTCTTATACGTTAAAAAAGCAATTCCTTATCACCTACTAAAGGGCAAGGAGTTTGTCATTAGGGAAATAAAAAATGGTCGTCTAAATACAAATCAATACTCTTTTTAATAACAAGGAGGTAGAGGAGGGGGATTATGATGCCTAAAAAAATAAGGATACTTGTTGCAAAGCCGGGCCTTGACGGTCATGACAGAGGTGCAAAGGTTATTGCCCATGCCCTGAGGGATGCAGGGATGGAGGTCATCTATTCTGGGCTGCATCAAACTGTTCCTTCGATAATTAAGACAGCCATTGAAGAGGGAGTGGATGTTATTGGCCTCTCCATAATGTCCGGTGCTCATATCCCGATATCTAAAAAGATTATGGAGTTGATCAAGAAAGAGGGTTTAGACAATGTAATGGTCGTTGTTGGGGGCGTAATACCAACCAAGGACATCTCCATGTTAAAAGATATTGGTATTTCAGGGGTCTTTCCAGGCGGAACGCCCTTCAAAGAATCTATTGATTTTATAAAAACAAACCAACAAAATTAGTAGATTATCGGGTTTGCTGAAAAAAAATGTAACTATTCAGACACAAAGACACAAAGAGAAGATGAATGTGAATTGAATGCCAGAGTTTTTCCTTAATTTCAATGCATCAAACATTAAAAAGGCTATTAAAAGGAGTAGTTCTATAATCTTTAGTGGATTTGTGGCTTTGTGATAAAATACTTGGGCAATTACAAAAAGCTTTGATTATAAACCCAGTATGGGCCGTTAGATGGGACAAAATCAAAGAATACAATGGTCTCAACAAATATAACAAAAACCACAGGAGTATAAGATGGGAGTTGCTAAATATATTAAAGATGAAAAAGACAGGGTCAAGGATGTTATCCTACAATCCGGGATCCATATCAAACCTCTTTACGTTGAAGAAGATCTAAAAAAAATCGGATTTGACTATAAAAAAGACCTTGGGGATTCCGGAGACTATCCCTTTACAAGGGGCATCCATAAACAGGGTTTCAGAAGCAGGGAATGGACAACAAGGCAATATTCGGGGTTTGGGACCCCGAAAGAAACCAATGAGCGCTGGAAATTTCTCATATCTCAGGGGCAAACCGGGCTTAACGTGGCCTTTGATCTTCCTACGCAAATGGGTTATGACTCTGATGATCTAATGGCAGAGGGTGAGGTCGGCAGAGTAGGTATGGCGGTAGATTCTCTGAAAGATTTTGAGATAGCCTTTAAGGATATCGCCTTAGACAAGATTGGATCAGGCATGACTATCAACGCCGTTGCCTCAATTATGGTTGCCATGTATCAGGCGGTTGCGGAAGGATACGGATTTTCAAAGGAACAGATAAGCGCAACACCTCAGAATGACATATTAAAGGAGATAATTGCCAGGGGGGCATGGATATTCCCGGTAGAGCCGGCAGTCCGCTTAATAGGGGATGTTATTGAATATTCAGTGAAGGAGATGCCGAGGGCAAATCCAGTTAGTGTGTGCGGTTACCATATAAGGGAAGCGGGTGCCACCCCAGTACAAGAAATTGCATACGCTATACAGATTGCAAATGCATACATCGATAATGTTTTAGAGAGAGGATATGATATTGATGGCTTTGTCGGCAGATTCTCCTTTAACCTTGATGTATTCGGAAACCTATGGGAACAGGTAGCAAAATTCAGAGCAGCAAGAAAGCTCTGGGCTAAGAATATCAAGGAAAAATATGGCGCAAAGAATCAAAGATCAATGTTCTTAAGAGGTTTATTTGGCGGAGGCGGAGGAGGCCTTACAAAGGAAGAACCTGAAAATAATATTGTAAGAAGCGCCTATTATGCCCTGGCTGCAGCCTTAAGCGGGGCACAAACCATAGCTCTTTGCTCTTATGATGAGGCATACACTATTCCAACTCCTCATTCTGCATTGATCTCCCTCAGAACGTTACAGCTTCTAATGGATGAGGTAGGCCTCAGGGATACAGTTGATCCCTTAGCAGGTTCATATTTCATCGAGACCCTTACCAAACAGATGGAGGAAAAGATTGTTGAGGAAATGGCCAAGATCGATAAGATAGGGGGAATGGTTAAAGCAGTTTCTGCAGGCTATATCCAGAAAGAAGTCGCCAGGCAGGCCTATGAATTTGAAAGAGGTGTTCAGAGCGGGGAACTAATAAAGATAGGTGTTAACAAATATACTGGAGGGGAAGAGGGAAAGGTTGAGCTTCACGAGTACAGTGATGAATCAGCAATAGAGCAGATAAAAAGTCTCAAAGAATTGAAAAAAACAAGAAACAACAAGGATGTTACCCGAACGCTAAAGGCATTAGAGAGGGCGACTAAGGATAAAGTAAATGTTATGCCATATCTCGTGGATTGCTGTAAGGCATATGCCACAGTTGGGGAGATGACTGGTGTCTTTAGAGATATCTTTGGAGAACTTGTGGAGCCGAATATATTTTAGAAAACATTCTATTTTCTAAAACATTACTTTATTACTCGAAAATTTAGGGAAACATTATAAAAAAGGTCTAATTATGAATATCGGTGATTGGATAAGGAAATGGGGTGAGCTCTCACCACAGAAGGTGGCAATCATTGATGATGGCCATGAATTCACCTATAGGGAATTTAATCAAAGATGCAATCAGGTAGCCAATTTTTTCCTCAAAAAAGGGATAAGTAAGGGGGATAGGGTTGGTGTCCTTTTATACAATTGCCACGAATATATAGAGATCTATTTTGCCTTGGCCAAGGTAGGGGCCATATTAGTCCCTCTGAACTGGCGAATGGCTCCCCCTGAACTCAGCCATATCTTAAATGATTCTGGAGCAACTTTTTTTTTCTTTGGTGAAGACTTCTTGGATACTGTTCTTTACATCAGGGATAACATGAGAGAGGTTAAGAACTATATTTCTTTAGGACAGGAGGATATTCGCTGGGCTGAAAACTACCAGAAGATAGAGGCATGTTCCTCAAATGAGCCCACCGGCTTTAAGGAACCAGATTGGGAAGATCCCCATATTATTTTGTACACCTCCGGCACAACAGGTTTTCCTAAAGGTGCTGTCCTTTCCAATAGAAAGACCTTTTTTAATGCCCTAAATGCTAATATATTTTATAGATTAACCCCCCTTGACATCTTCCTAGTTTCCCGTCCTCTTTTTCATTCAGGCGGCCTGCTTGTTGATACCACGCCCGCACTTTATAAAGGAGCTACGGTAATTTACAAAAGACGTTTTAGTCCCCAAGAATATCTCGAGACTATTGAGAAATACAACGTCACCATTATTGAAGCCTCGGCTACTTTTTTGAATTTTATGCTCAAGAAATGTGATTTGAGTCAATATAATTTGAGATTACTGAAGTCCTATTATACTGGCGGTGAGAGGGTATCAACCACTATGCTAAAGGAATATCACAAAATAGGTATCCCTCTAAGTCAGATATTTGGAATGACGGAAACATCTATAGTTACCTGGTTATCAACCGATGATGCAGTTAGGAAAATTGGCTCTGTAGGGAAACCTGTGCTTCATGGAGAGGTTAAGATATTAAATTCTGATATGAAACAAATAAGCCCTGCGGAAATTGGTGAAATTATGGTCAAAGGACCTATCTTGATGTCAGGTTATTGGAATAGACCTGAAATTACCAGGGAGTTGATGAGCAATGGTTGGTTTCACACAGGAGACTTGGCAACAATTGACGATGAAGGTTTTATCTATATTGTTGATAGGGAAAAGGATATGTTTATCAGCGGGGGAGAGAACATCTATCCAACCGAGGTTGAAAAGATTCTTTTAACAAACCCCCAAATCTGGGATGTAGCTGTCTATGGAGTTCCCGATGAGAAATGGGGCGAAGTGGGCAAGGCCTCGATAATTTTACAAGACAACACAGAGATGAGTGCCTCTGAGGTCGAGGAATTTTTAAGTGGAAAGATAGGTAAGTACAAAATCCCAAAATATTTTGAATTTGTTAATGAATTCCCCAGAACAGCAACCGGCAAGATCCAGAAATATTTGCTAGTTCAAAGATCAAAAAAGAAGAAAACCGAATAAAAACCTAAAAGTTTGAACATCGGGAGAGAAGAAACCCCATATGGCTTTGAGATATACAATATCCCCTCTCTTTTAAGGAAGCTTTAAACAAAAGCACCTTCCGATGATACTCAGGTATTCTTGCTTTATTGCCTTATCTGCTTAAAGAAAGCTTAAACCAAAAGGAGAAAACAAGGCTCAATAGGACCAAAATAATGACCATTGCAAGAAGGGGGTGGTTCCTATGAAGGTATCATAAAATGTGGATAAATCTGTGTTACTGTATAAAACAAATAAAAAAGGGAGGTAAGAAGCTATGTGGAAATTAATGAAACATAAATCTTTAATGGGTACGTTAATAATACTAGGGATTTGTTTAGTATGGGCTACTCCTTCAGCGGCCCAGAAACCCATTAAACTTCGTTGCTTTACTGGTATGACCACTGCGCATTATTATTGTTCAGAGATGATTCCATCTTTTACCAAAGAGGTTGAAAAAAGGACTAAGGGCAGGGTCAAATTCGAGTTCTACCCAGGGGGGGAACTCTATGGATACATGGGAGGCATTGATGCAGCTGTCGCTGGCACTGTTGACATGGGACTTACCTCTATTGGCCATTGGGGTGGATACAATAAGGTTTTTTTGTGTACAGATTTTTTCCTTTTACTTGAAGATAACGACCATTGGTTCAGAGCCAGAGATGCAATACATCCGATCCTATCTGCCTTGTATGAGAAACAAAATGTTAAAGTTCTCCACTATGCTGCATACAGCGAAGGTGTCATCGGCAGTCGCAGCCCTATTAAAAACCTGGAGGACATGAAAGGTATGAAGATCAGGGCACCTGTTCCTGGAGCCCTTGACTCTATCAAGGCTTGGGGTGCAACACCAACGAGAATAGCATCAGGTGAGATGTATGATGCTCTTTCTAAAGGGGCCATAGATGCCATCGTTACAGGATGGGGAAGCCATTATGCAAGAAAACTATATGAAGTTGAAGATTATTTCGTAGGACCTATGTGGCAGACTATTTGGGTAATTTTTATGAATTTGGACAAATGGAATAGCTTGCCCAAAGATATTCAAAGCATTATAAGGGATGTTTCCAAAGAGACAGAGGCGCTTTCTCTGCGAGTAACAAAAAGCTCTGATGAAATGTATAAAGCAAAACTCAGAGAGGCGGGAAGAACCATTAAAATACTAACCCCCGAAGAGAAAAAACTGTGGGGAAAGCCACTCAAACCAGTTTATGATAAATGGATAGAACAATGCGCTAAAGCAGGATATGGAAGCGAAGCAAGCCAAATTATGGAAGCATTGATTAAAGCTCGGTAGTTAGATAAACCGGAGTGGGTTGGTTTAATTTAAACCAACCCACTGTGTCCTGTGCTAATTATAGCAAAGTTAAGATATATTCCTTTAAGTGAATATTGCAAAAGTTGAGTATTTTAGGTGAAAGTATTTAGAATAATAGATAGGTCCATAGATAAGATTTTGTCAGGAATGGGCGTGGCTGCAATAGTTATGATGTTGCTGTTAGCAGCCTTTGTTGCAACTCAAGTCTTCTCAAGATATATCCTTAACATCCATATAGTAGGACTATTTGATTTATCTGTCTATTGTCTTATTTTTTTCACATTTCTTATTCCTGCTTACACCCTTCGTGAAAAGGAGCACGTGTCTGTAGATGTGTTAACATCCAACCTGCCAGAAAGAACAAGGCATAGTTTATATATTGGTGTCTACCTTGTATCCCTCATTTTACCAATATTATTAGGCTGGTATGCCGGGCACTGGGCATATACATCATTTTACCGCGGGGTTATGACGGTTGCTGGGCTACCAATACCGAAAGGTATTCTTATATCAACAATACCTGTAGGCTGTTTTTTCCTCTTTTTGCAAATTATTAGAATGTTTGTTCAGGAAATTAGTTTCAGCCTAAAAGACAATTCCTCTGTATATTTATTCATATCTACAATGTTCATAATAGTGATTATTGTATGCTTACTATTGCTTAAGCATATTAGCCCTGTTGTTGGCTTAGGAATCTTTGCTCTTTTCTTTCTGTTTTCTGGAATGCCTGTATTCATCGCTTTAGGGCTTTGTGGATGTGTTGGCCTCTATTTTTTAATAGACCCGGTAACAATGCCACAGATTGCAACCATGGCCTATAAGGCAGTGAACAAATTCTCTTTGACCTGCTTACCACTTTTTATCTTAGCTGGAGTAATATTGGAAAGGGGCAAGGTTATTGATAAGGTTTTCTCATTGCTTGAATTGTTTACAGGGCGTTTTGCCTCAGCCTCACTGGTAGCAACTATATTGATAGGTGGTTTTTTTTGTGCAATTTCTGGTTCGAGCGTGGGAGCAACAGGTGCTATGGCTGCAGTTATTTTACCAATGTTAATAAGTCGAGGATACAATAAATCCCTCTCCAGCGGCGTAATTGCCGGGTCTACAATCGGTCTTATAATTCCCCCCTCTATGGCATACATCCTCTATGGTGTAATTACAGGCGAATCAATAGCCCAACTATTTATGGCTGGGATTGGACCTGGTGCAATTCTGTTTAGCTTTTATATCTTATATATTGTTATCCGGGGTGCTGTTAACAAAGAATCGCTCTTTGAAGAAGGGCAGGTACCAAGCCAGGTGTCTTTCCAGCAGGTATCTTGGAGGGATAGAATCACAGCTGTGAAAATGGCATCTTGGGGGCTGTTTACACCTATCTTTGTCTTGGGTGGTATTTATATGGGTATTTTTACCCCCACTGAGGCAGCAGCAGTTATGGTAGTGTATGCGGTTGTTGTGTGTGTTTTCATTATGAAGACCCTTACATGGCGAGATGTGATAGGGAGTGCTTTGAAAGGTGCTAAAGTTAGTTCAATGATTCTTTGTATAATATGTTGTGCCATGATTCTTGGAGCTGTGATATCGCAGCTCCGAATTGCTGCTAATTTAGCCACATTTGCACAGGCAGCAGGTCTCTCAGCCACCGTTGTTTTGGTGTTTATTTTCTTGATCCTATTTATTCTTGGTATGTTTTTAGATGGGGCCTCGATTATGGTTATTACCCTCCCTGTTTTCTATCCCCTTGCCATGGCAATAGGTATTAACTCTGTTTGGTTTGGTGTCTTCTATACCCTTACCATAGAAATAGGATTACTTACACCACCAGTAGGTTTGAACATTTTTGTTATTAAAGGTGCATCAGGTCTTTCTTTGGGCACTGTCATATGGGGCACCCTACCTTTCCTATTAATAATGGCACTATGTCTGGTAATCATATACCTTTATCCTCAAATAGTTCTTTGGCTTCCGGGTACTATGGTAGGATGAGCATAATTCTAGATGCCCTTTGATCCAGGAATCAGAATATATTGGAGTTTTTGGGCACTGTAATTAATTTCATTAAACCACCAGCTCCGCTGGTGCGACCCTAATAGGCTTTGCCGGTCAGGCGTGATAAAACCTTCTTCCCGAGGGCTCCGAAAGGGCAGGTCGGGAAGGAGGTTTGTA
>JAKLQB010000627.1 GCA_022013615.1 Desulfobacterales bacterium
CTTCTAAAAACTCCCCTGCCCATTGAATCAGAATATATTTTATTAACAACCATTGATTTGAAAGACAATACGATAGACATCAAAGGAAAGGTCGCGCATTCCCAAAGAGATGAATCCGGGAAATTTAAAACAGGAATCAGGTTCCTGGGAACACACGATGAAAAGATCCAAATTGTCAAATGCCTGGTAAAAACCAGGATACGTTAAAGCGAAGGCAGTGTTAGTATTGGTTGCAGTATTCATCTCATGACTTCCCCCAAACTTTTTAAGAACTCCGTGATGCCTACAAAAGACGTCAGCCCCAAACTGGATGAGATTACATGCCTTTACGAAATAACCAGGGCCATCCATGCCACCCTGGACCTGAGAAAGGCACTATATAAGGTTCTGGACCTGTTATCAGACTACCTCGGTATGAATCGCAGCTCCATAACTCTTTTAAACCCTGATACTTCGGAAATTCACATTGAGGTAGCACATGGGATTTCAACTACAGAAAAAATGAGGGGCAGGTACAAATTAGGCGAAGGGGTCACGGGTCGTGTAATTGAAACTGGACGTCCCATGGCCGTACCGCACATAGATGCAGAGCCCCTCTTTCTTGATAGAACAGGGGCCCGTAGAGGAATTGATAAATCGAAAACCTCCTTTGTGTGTGTGCCCATAAAGGAAGGACGCAGGGTGATTGGCGCCCTCAGTGTGGACCGACTATTTGCAGGTTCATCTCCACTGGATGCAGATTTAAGACTTCTGGCCATCATCAGCACTCTCATCGCCCAGAAGGTGGCCTTGCTGGATAAGATCAGAAAAGAGCAAGAGCAACTGAGGAAGGAAAACATACGGCTGCGAAGGGAACTCAACAAGAAATACAGCTTCACAAGCATCATAGGCAACAGCCGCAAGATGCAGGAAGTGTTCTATCTTATTACACAGGTGGCCAAGAGCAATGCCAATGTGCTCCTGCTCGGAGAGAGCGGTACCGGAAAAGAACTGGTAGCCAACGCCATCCACTATAATAGCCTGCGGCACGCAAACCCGCTGGTCAAGGTCAACTGCGCCGCACTGCCGGAAAACCTGGTGGAGGCTGAACTGTTTGGCTATGAAAAAGGAGCCTTTACCGGGGCCAACCGGGAGAAAGTTGGTAAATTCGAACTGGCAAATAGCGGTACCATCTTCCTGGACGAAGTAGGCTCTCTTGCTTTTGAAAGTCAGGGGAAGCTGCTCAGGGTCCTTCAGGAAAAAGAACTTGAACGGTTGGGGAGTACGAACGTTATAAAGGTGAATGTCCGTCTTATGGCGGCCACAAATCAGGATCTGGCCAGTGCGGTTGAGGCCGGGGCCTTTCGTGAAGATTTATTTTATCGGCTGAATGTTTACCCTATCTATTTGCCGGCCTTGAGAGAAAGAGAGGCGGATCTTTTGTTATTGGCTGACTATTTCCTTGAAAAGTATTCCAAAGAATACGACAAAGATATCAAGAGAATTTCTACCCCTGCAATTGATGCTTTAACAAGATACCACTGGCCAGGAAATGTCAGGGAGCTTGAAAACTGCATGGAAAGGGCTGTTCTGCTTTGTGATGATCAGGTTATTCATAGTTACCATTTGCCACTCACACTCCAAACGGCGGAGGACACCGGAACTCAACAGGCACAGTCGTTTGAGGAGGCGGTTGAAAGATTTGAAAGAGAGCTGCTGATTGATGCCCTAAAAAGCAGCCGAGGGAACATGCGTCAGGCGGCAATGGCGCTCAAGACCACTGAACGTATTTTCGGATATAAGGTCAACAAATACGCTATAATTCCTAAGCAGTACAGATAATCATTTGAAGCCATTTCAAATTATCTTAGACTCTCTTATCTTGACTTGGGTTGAATTTTTTCAATCAGACTTCCTGAAATCATGATTGAGGAGTTGAAGCTGATTGCTAATAAAAGAGATATTCCTTATCAATCCCTCATGAAAATGTTCCTCGCTGAAAGGGTGGAACAGGAACTTCATAAATAGCAACTTATTGAGATAACATGCCAATTCACCTGACCGATGTTTCGCTACGTTTCATACAGGCAGGTGTTTTTTCGTTAGACCAGTAAACAGATGATGGGAATAGGATATCGCTGCCGAGGACTTAAGAGTCCAGATTATGAGTTTAAACATGAAGAGAAGTCCCTATCCCAGGTTCGCCTGAGTCCGTCAACAGTAAGTAAATCATTTTTTCTGTATTTCCACATGCCCGCCACCCGGTCTAAAATATATTTTCGCTTCGTTCGATCTAAACTGACAATCAACGTATCCACGGCTTCACGGATAAGTTCGCTCTGCCTTTTCCCTGTTTGTGTCGAGAGCATGCTCAAAGCTGATCGTTGCTGTTCGGTTAAATATATCTGGGTCCTAATCATTTTTTACCTACCACCTTATAAGTGCGCTTCCCCAGGTCAGGCCGCCACCAAAAACCGGAAGGCAGATCAGGTCGTTTTTCTTGATGCTTCCGTCCCGGACAGCTTCATCGAGGGCAATGGCACAGGAGGCTGAGGAGATGTTGCCGTATTTATGAAGGGTCACATAAAATCTTTCAAAGGGAATTTTCATGGTCTTGGCTATGGATTGGAACATCCGGAGATTTGCCTGGTGAGGAATAAACCAGCTTATATCCTCAACGGCAATATTGTTAAACTGGGCAGCCTCCTTTATGGATTCAATAAATCGCCTGACTGCTACCCTGAAACTGGCATTGGCCTCAATCATATTGAGGGCATGAAGCCCCTTATCCACGCTTTCATGGGAAATTGGGGTGGTTTTGGATCCGCCTCCCGGCAGCAAGAGATCCTGGCCATTTTCACCATCCGAGTGGATGTGAGTTGAAAGAATCTCGGGACCCACCGATCCGATGGCCAAAACGGCAGCCCCGGCCCCATCGCCCCACAGGATGCAGGTGGTTCGATCCTTCCAGTTGACGGTCCGGGTCATAATCTCTGAGGCCACAACAAGAACATTTTTATAAGTCCCTGTTTTGAGATACTGTTCAGCCACACTGAGGCCAAAAATAAAACCAGAACAGGCTGCGGTCACGTCAAAACTCACGGCCTGGTGCGCATCCAGTTTAGCCTCAAGCCAGTTGGCACCGGATGGGCAGCAGGTATCCGGCGTGATTGTGGCCAGAATGATAAGATCCACATCCTTGGCAGTAATCCCGGCCATGTCAAGGGCCTTGAGGGAGGCTTCATAACCCAGATCTGCCGCGGTAACGTCTGGCTCCGCAATCCTTCTCTCTCTCACACCTGTGCGTTGGATAATCCATTCGTCTGTGGTGTCGAGGCCCATTTTTTGTAAATCAAAATTGCTCAATACCTTTGGCGGCACATAAGAACCTGTTCCCAAAATTCGTACTGTTTCCACGTCTTAGTCTCTCTCCATTTCTATTTTTATGCCTAACTTGTTATTTCCCAAAATAGCGAATCAGGTCTTGATAAACATATAAAATGTGGAACAAAGAATCAATACCACATTCCACTCTCCCATGAACCCTTGCCGTCCCCGTAACTCTCCGTATTCCATAAGGAATATGCTACATTTCTATCTACCACCAATATAATCAGTTGTCAATTGACACAATTTGATTTACAAATTTAATGTATTTGCTGAAAGACGGGGGATTTCAATGACTGGCGTGTATTCTGAAAGATTCATTTATTTGGATCATAACGCAACAACCAAGGTGGACCAGGAGGTCCTAAATGCAATGATGCCCTATTTGAAGGAGGAGTTCGGCAACCCCTCCAGCCCATATTTGCTGGGAACAAGGGCAAAAGAAGGCCTTGAACGGGCCAGGGAAGAGGTGGCCCTGCTTCTGGGGTGTCAAAACCATGAAGTTATTTTCACATCTGGAGGAAGCGAATCCAACAACATGGTTTTAAAAGGCCTGATTGATTTCAAGAGTCCAGAAAAATTTCATATTATCACCTCTGCGGTGGAGCATCCCGCAATCCTGAACCCTGTGTTATTTCTTATGGAACTGGGGGTTAAGGTAACAGTCCTCCCAGTGGATCGCTTTTGCCAAGTCCATCCGGAAGCAGTTAAAAAAGCTATTTTGCCGCAAACCACATTGATCAGCATCATGCTGGCCAATAATGAGACAGGCACCCTCCAGCCCATAAAAGAGATTTCAGAGATTGGTCACGAACACGGGATTCCGGTTCACACGGATGCGGCTCAGGCGGTCGGCAAGATGGCGGTGGATGTAAATGACCTGAGGGTCGACTTTTTGACCGTGGCCGGGCACAAGCTTTATGCTCCAAAAGGGATTGGGGCCCTGTATATTCGAAATGGCCAGAATCTAACGCCACTGATACATGGCGCGGGCCAGGAATATGGAAAGCGACCAGGGACAGAGAATACCATCCTAAGTGCAGGCCTTGGCGCTGCATGCAGGATTGCGATAGAAAGGCTCAAAAACGATTTTCAAAACATGGAAATACTCAGAAATCGCTTGCAGGAACTCCTGTTTGAGGGTCTGGATGATCTGGTGCTTAACGGTCACCCTGAGAAGCGGCTTCCCAACACCCTTAATGTCGCTGTCCCTGGCATCGAGGGAGGTTTGATTCTTGAGGGGCTACCCAAAATTATGGCCTCCACAGGGGCCGCATGCCATGATCGAACAATCAAGCTTTCCCATGTACTTTCGGCCATGGGTGTGCCCCCGGAAATTGGAATAGGAGCCCTCAGGTTCAGCGCTGGAAGGAGTAATACGATTGAGCAAATTGAAGAGGCCGCGCACTCAATTATCAATCAGGTGAAAAGGATGAGAGATGGGAGACCATAATAGAGAAAAACCGGCACTTCTGATCATAGACATGGTCAAAGACAATTTTGATGAAAGCAAGAATCTGCCCATTACTCCACTGGCCAGGTAAATCATAGGCCCCATTAACGGCCTGATCAGTGCATTTAGAAAGGAGGGTTGGCCGATTGTTTTTCCTACGGATGCCTTTCGTAAAGAAGATTTCATATTTAAAGGGCGTATGAAGCCACACTCCCTGGCAGGGACCGAAGCCGCAGAGATTGTTGACGAACTGGATCACAGAGACGATGATTTCTGGCTGCCCAAGCCTGTATTTTCAGCCTTTTTTAAGACTGAACTGGATAAATGGTTGAAGGAAAGAGAAGTGACACTCTGTGCAGTTGCTGGAATCTCTACCCACGTGTGTGTTTTGGCAACTGTCCTTGGTGCTATCTCTTATGGTTTCAAGGCAGTCCTGCTGGAGGACTGCACCGCGGCTTTCTCTGAGGTCATTCACGATCAGACATTGAAACTCTATCGCCGCAATCCACTTTACCCTTTGTTCCGAGTCGCAACATCTGCCGAACTGGTGAAGGATTTGACTGAGAAAAAGTAGAAGAAGTTAGGCCACAGCATCATAGGGATGGATCATTATTGACACACAAGGCAATTCATCTTATACTTCATTCCCAAAAAGAGTAAGCTTTTAGATCATTGGAATTTACCCAATAACCCATTATTCCAATTTTCCAGCATTCCATTATTCCAGTTGTGAGCGGAGCGAACTAACTTATACAACTTCTTAAAAATATAGGGTTTTTTATCATTCCACGATTACAATCCCGGAACGGTGGGATGGAGCGAACCGGAGCTAATTTGATAACCAAAAGGAGACGCACATGTTTGAACTGAAAAAGGGTATAGATATTCTCAACCATATCGGCGGAGTAAAGAGTGCTGAAGAGGTGGAGAAAGTATTTAGGGATTCAATGGATGATGACAATTTTCAAAAGATCCAAAGGATCAAGAATGAAGAAGCCCGGCTGAAAATAGCCAATGCCATAATTATGGGCCAGCCTGACAATGTATTTGTAAATACAGGTACACCTGAAGATAAACAGTTTATTATTGATCTTTCCCTTAAAAAAGGGGAAGAATCGAATCTTGCCATCAAAGACCATACCATCCACTACGACCTTGCTGATGAACAGGGGCGGATCATTGACCGCACGTACTACATTGCCAATGATGACGAACGCGTAAGCGCACTTGCACAAAGGATCAGCAGAGATGATGCATACAAATATGTTAAGGAATATATGACAGGTATCATGAAGGGTATGACCCTTGTTGTCGGATTTTACTCACGCGGTCCGGTTGGAGCTGAACCAACTATTCCAGCTATTGAAGCTACTACTTCAGCATATGTCTGCCATAGTGCAGAA
>JAKLQB010000628.1 GCA_022013615.1 Desulfobacterales bacterium
GAATTACTAAGGCCGGATTGGGATAGGCTTCAAGAAGCTGGGAGGAATGGCGGGGAAAGCATTGCTGCACCGGAGAAGGTTGAGCCAATTACGAGTTGTCCGGCTATAAAAGACAGTAGAATGCTGATTAGAGTCATCAATACTAATTTACGGGTTCGTGAAACTCATTACATCCTTCTTTTAATTTCTTATTGGGGAGCGATGGTTGATTTTTTATTAGTATGCTATTTTTTTTATTATGTGTTTTATACCGGAGCATTGATGGTAATTTATTCTGTTCGCGGTACTAAAATAAGAGATACTTTAAGAACTAACCAGAGCAACAAGTTTAATAACAGCCAATGAAAACCAGCAGATTAAATCGCTCTCCTTATCCCAGAGCCCTTCTTGTAGACATTCACAGTTATTGTAATGCAGAATGTATAATTTGCCCGTACTCGGAACTGCATAAAAAAAATCCAATGGGATTTATGACTTGGGACTTATATACAAAAATTGTTAATGAATATAGCGATATGATGGCTCAGTACTCCTTTAAAGGTAAAATGGGTTATTGTCAGATGGGAGAACCTTTTATCTTAAAGGATATTTCTAAATGGGTTAAATACGCTACGGAACGTGGAATTGAAGTCTACTTTAATACCAATGCATCGCTTCTTTCTCCTACGGTTGTGGACTCTTTGTTAGATATCGGTTTCAGCGGAAAATTTCATATAAGTTTTCACGGCATGACCAAAGAAATCTACGAAAGGATCATGGACTTGGATTTCGACAAAACAATGAGCAATCTCGAGTACCTGCTGAGAAAGTATCCCTGTGATAAAGTAAGTGTGAATGCTGTGCCATACGACTGGCCGGTTGGCGAAAAAGAAAAGCTGTTAGAATACTGGCGCGAAATGGGGGTAAGTGTAACCATTGGTAAAGCACTTTCCAGAAGTGGCTTAGCTCCGAATATAAGGGGGACGCGAAGGAGAAGAATAGCTGGTTGTCGTACGGAAAGAATATTTTACGAAATGGTGATATCTTTCAACGGGGATGTTTTATTATGTTGCCACGACATGGCCAGAGAGGTCGTTTTGGGTAATTTACATGATTCTACTATCAACGAAATATGGAATGGACAAAGGTTTCTAGGGATTCTTAATAAGATATATTTTAATCGAGATTTACCACCAGATTTTATATGTAAAAGGTGTGAAGAAAGCGAACCTTATTGGTCTCCCAGGAGAATGGTTAAAATCCTCATACCAAAGAAGATAATGAATGAAATAAGAAAAAGACGGGAATCCCGGTGGATTGTTACCCAATAGGTAAATACCGGAGAGAAGTGACCCAAAAACATGAAAAAACCCTGGACACCTGAATTGCTACACGATCAAAATTGGGAGAAAGAAGATGGAAACCTTGAGCATCTTTACGAGCTTCCAAGGACTAAGATTGCCCTAAAATGGGTCAAAGGCATTAAGCCCCAAAAGTTGTTGGATTTAGGATGTGGTCCTGGACACTTGGCTCGACTGATAAAAAAGGTTTTGCCCTTGACCGAGGTTCATGGAGTGGATTTTTCAAACACTGCGATTAAAAAGGCGATAAAGGTTCTGGATCGTTGCTGGAAAATAAATCTTGACCTTGAAGGCATTCCCGTCGAGAGTAATCAATATGACGCAATTATCTGTATAGAGGTCCTTGAGCATGTTTACGATATTTCTCATGTTTTGGGGGAAGTTAACCGTTTACTTCGGCCCGGGGCAAAGGTATTAATTTCCGTTCCCAATTTGGCATACTGGCGTTACCGACTACAACTACTCACGGGGATTATGCCACATCCTGAAGTATTAAGCTCAGAACACATACATGCGTTTACTCTATGTAGTCTGAAAAAAAGGTTGCTTGAGGCGAACTTGGAGGTTGATCACTGTTGGGGGTATGGAAGGCGTTTGCATCCCCTCTCCGAGTGGTTTCCCACTCTATTTAGCAGTACACTATTTGTAGAAAGTTCTATATTAGAGAAATGAATATCTGTTTTTTTTCTTTAGTTACATACTGGCACGGCCTTCGAGGAGGGATGGAAAATCATAACAAGCTATTGCTTGAAGGTCTAAGTGAACGCGGTCATGAAATAAAGGTTATTTCTACTCGCCATCCTTCTGGTGTTGAATATGAAAGAAAAGGGAATATTCACTTATATTACTTATTGCCTACAAGGTTCGGATCAGTAAGGAAGGGATGGAAAAAAGAAAGTCAAAAGAAATTCATCGCTTTAAATAAAAAGGACAAGTTTGACATTATTTGTTCCCAACAACCCATTTTCCCTCCGATTCCAAGAGATGTGCGGGCCTGCACACCGCTTTTGACACTAATTCAAGCTCATGAAGCATGGGTGTTCCTGTCCGAGATAAATCAATTCTTAAGCCTAAAATGTAATTTAAGGAGTTTTATTAAAAACACATTGTCTTTTATTTATAACTACTTTCGATGGGAGCTTTATAATTTCCGGCGAAGTGATGTAATAATTGCCCCAGCACATGAAGTCGCACGCTCTCTTAAATGGTGGTTTTTGATAGGTTCAAACAAGATCAGAACTATATATAATGGGGTTGATACAAAACATTTTAGACCGGACAAAAAGGCCAGTGAGCGAATAATTGACCTATACCCTCAGTTATCAGAGAAGAGAGTTATTTTATTTTTAAGCCATGTGACACGACAAAAAGGTCTTCATTTGTTGATAAAGGTTTTTTCCTCATTAGTTGCACGAGAACACGATCTCATATTAGTGGTGGTGGGAGGCGGGGAATACTTGGAAGAAGCTAAGAGATTGTCAATCCAGCTGGGCGTGTCTGATCGAATAATTTTTGCTGGAATGGTGGATAATGACTCTGTTCGGGATTACATCAATTCTGCTGATATATTTGTTTTACCAACATTGCGTCAGGAAGGCCTTCCTCTCTCCATATTGGAAGTGATGGCCTGTAAAAAACCGGTTATCACTACTAATATAGGTGGAAATGCATCAGTGGTAAAGAACGGTCTGAACGGCATGCTGGTCCCGCCGGGAGATATTTGTAAACTTGAAAAGAATATCAGCATCTTGCTTCACGATAAAGACCTTGCAGACCGATTGGCAGAAAACGGCTACCTGTCTGTAATCAAAACGTTCAGCCTCGATAAAATGTTAGATCATTACGAAAGATTGATGACAAATCAAATAAAGATCAAATCATCAAATTAACAAGCAAAAAGAATTTTGATTTACGATATTCTTGGCGGGTCTTTTGTATACATATGTTTTCAGCGTTCAAAAAACTGTTTTACCGATTTATTCCTTCAGCACATATCAGCGCCTATATACGCTTGCTGTATTTAGGGCGGTTCTTAAGTCGCGTAAACTTTCGAGAGGGCCTAGA
>JAKLQB010000629.1 GCA_022013615.1 Desulfobacterales bacterium
CGTGTTCAGTTTGATAATCTTCTTTTAAGGCTTGAGTGATTTCTTTGGCTGATTTCTCTCGGTCAAATGTAAACTCAAAAGTTGTAGAATAAATAGTGGGTTTCGTTGACCACGATAGTACAGATTTGAAACCTATGCCCTTGTTTCCAATGGTTATTCGACGATCTTTTTTAGGGCTTCTATCCAAGTTGCAGATAGCTTCAACACCTGTATCAGAAAACGGGTCTCCGGAATTTGCAACAAGTAATCGATTATTTTTAAGGATTATTTTAGCTCTATTATTTTCAGAATCAGGCGATTTATTCATGGCATCGTCAGCATTCTGAATAAGCTCAATTAGAGGCCGTCCGGCCGTATCACCTGCTACTCGAAGCTCTGCTCTCCAATGTTCTTCAATATCACCTGGAGTCGCTTGATAACTTTTTAAACGATTGTTCCGGAGATTTCCAAGAACTGTGTCAGAATTTATCATTATTTTTACTTCCATTTTAGAAAGCTGAATGCTGAGATCTCTTATGCAACCGCTTCCTCCGGTGTTGCCAAAAACTCTTTCCGAATATATTTCTTCAAATCATCAACTGCGGTAAAATACAGATATCCGTTTTGATTAACAACCTTCTCAGTATCCTTTCCTTCATTGATTAGGAGTGCCACGGGCTGACTCAGACCGGGTTGCAAACCATCCGGCCATGCCAGATCGAGAACAGCAAAGACGTTATCGGTATCCTTGTCGCATAGTTCGTATTCTATTTCGCCAGGCGGCAAGCCCATACTTTCCACCCATAACGCACATTCCAAAATAAGTTCCTCCTCTTCATCACTGACAATTCGGCTTGGAACTGCCTCAATTTTTCTGAGAGTGATATCCTCTATGGGTGTTTCTGTTTCAGGTACTTTTCCATGATAAAGGCTTTCCAGAAATTCATTTGCGGTATTCGCGATGTGTTTTCTTCTTTCTGTTAAGAAATCAAGATATCTGTCTGGCTTCCAGAGTTCTTTGTCCATAGGTATCCAGTGTGACGCTATGGCACCCGGATGATTCTTCTCCACTTCTTCAAAGTATTCCTCAGGGGCTCGTTTACCGATCCAGAGATTTGTTTCCTGCGTTTGAAATGTAAAGTTGGCAATGGCATTCACATCGGATCGTTCATAACCCTTTTCGTACAAATAGGCTTTGGGGAAA
The DNA here is from genome assembly GCA_022013615.1 of Desulfobacterales bacterium. The sequence goes on from JAKLQB010000629.1 coordinate 1,184, forward strand.
ATATGATGAACCTGAAGTGCACTTAATTTACCAAGCATGTGAGAAGATAGATCAACTCCGGTTCCCCAATCTTTGGAACCACAAACCCTTGTTAAGAGATAAATCAGAGGATAAAATCGCGCGCCCCTGCTCCAACCGCTCACATCCTGTTCATGTACCGTTAGGTCACCCCTGTTTTTCCGTAGGTTTTCAATAAGCCTGTCAAGCGCACCCTCTTTTTCCTGTATGAGCGACAGGTCCTGCCTAAGTACACTCTCAGTTGACCCAGCATATCGCCCCCACAGGGAGGTATGGATATACCAGTAAAGCAGTTTGTCCCGCTCTTTATGGTCCAATCGAGCTGCTCCATGTTCTGATAAATACTTAGACAGCAGGGGTAATGCCCCCCGCCCGCCAAGCACTCTGTCATGGTCTAATCCCAATCTTGAGGAAATAAGGTTTAAA
>JAKLQB010000630.1 GCA_022013615.1 Desulfobacterales bacterium
ATAGATTTTAACATTTATTTTGTGAATTTGCTATAAAATCTCGGAATTTTATAATCAAGGTTGGGATGTCTTTAGGGCTATCCCAACCTTGATTATAAAATTCCGAGATTTTATAGCAAATTCACAAAATAAATGTTAAAATCTATAATATTCATCGACAAGAAAATTTTGCAAGGAAGGCAAGGCGTGGCAGTCCGTAGTAGGATTGTAGATGGTCACTACCTAACGGAGGCGAGGAATGAAACGGGATGAACTGGTACAATTCATTACTAAACACAGGAAGGAGATTGACGCGTTTGGTGTAAAGTCTCTTGCCCTTTTTGGTTCAATAGCAAGAGATGAAGCTCGATCAACCAGTGACATTGATATTCTGGTGGAGTTTCAAGGAACGGCAACTTTTGGCCAGTATATGAAACTGAAATTCTTTTTGGAGGATAGGTTGGCTTGTTCGGTGGATCTTGTCACACCCAAGGCGCTCAAGCCGCGATTGCGGCCATACGTAGAGAAGGAGGCTCTTCATGTTGCGTGACTATATGCTTTTCCTTGAAGATATGCAGACGTCCAGCGAAAAGATCGTCCGTTATACCCGGGGATTGAATAAAGATGAATTCCTCAAGGACGAAAAGACTTATGATGCTGTAGTTCGTAATCTAACTGTAATTGGCGAAGCTGTTAAGCATATCCCTGACAAGGTGCGTGGGCGTTATACTCAGTTAGAGTGGCGTGAGATCGCAGGTTTCCGCGATATTGCCATTCATGAATATTTTGGTATAGATGAAGAGATTCTGTGGGATATTATTCAAAACGAAGTCCCCTCACTTTTGGCCAAACTAAGAGAGATAATAGCTCAGGAGGAACATGAAGATGACTGACCGCAGAGTAAGCGGGAAAGAGAGACAATTGCGATTGAAATGTGGAACATGAAAGTTTTGATAACCGGTGTGAATGGCCAGGTAGGATGGGAGCTGGATAGACGGGGAGCCCAGCATGGGTTTAAAGTTCTGGGTTTGGATCATGCGGATCTGGATATCACAAACTCGAGCTCGGTTGATGAGGCAATACAACGGGCTGGGATCTCTTTGGTCGTCAATGCCGCGGCCTATACGAATGTCGATCGGGCGGAATCGGAACCGGAGCTTGCCTTTGCTGTAAATCGTGATGGTCCAGCACACCTGGCCTCTTCGTGTGCAGAGGCTGAAATTCCTCTTATACATATTTCTACTGACTATGTCTTTGATGGTACCAGGAAAGGGCCTTATTTTGAAACCGACCCGATTTCCCCATTAGGAGTTTATGGCAGGAGTAAAGCAGCAGGTGAGGCTGAAGTAGAGAAGCGCGTGAAGGAGCACATTATCCTGCGTACGGCCTGGGTCTATGGGGTTCATGGTAACAATTTTGTAAAAACCATGATTCGTTTGGGAAGCGAAAGGGAAATTCTGCGGGTGGTCGACGATCAGTATGGCTGCCCCACCTATGCGGCGGACATAGCAGATGCCATTTTTGCGATTGCTTCTTATATCCTTAAAGGACGTCAGATTGCCTGGGGTACCTACCATTACTGTGGCAAGGGAGCAACCAGTTGGCACAGTTTTGCAGAAAAAATTATTGAATTGGCAAGAGAATATGGGCCGCTTGCCGTAAAAATGGTAAAACCCATCAGTACTGAAGAGTATCCCGCACCGGTAAAAAGGCCGGCTAATTCGGTCCTTGATTGCTCCCTGATTGGTAAGAATTTTGCCATTCAACCCAAAGCGTGGGGGGAGAGTCTGAAAGACATGATTCACCGCTTATTATCTTTTAAAGAATAACATAATGACTCAATATGGAATAAAGCTCAAATGACAAAATCCAAATGTCAAATCAAATCCAAAACCCCAATGTCAAAATGTTTTCCAAAACAATCAATTGTTAATCTTTTCCCCATTGTGCATTTCCATTAGTGTAGGCTAAGTTTGAATTAATGGGTGGACATATTTTATTAGCATTTGTAATTTGACATTCATTTGAAATTTGGGCTTTGACTTTTGTCATTCGAAGTCATTTTATTTACATATTTGGGCCCTTTTAGGGTAACAATTCAAGCCACTTTTTAGGGGTGGTTGTTAAATATACAGCTCCCCTCCAGGGGGAAATCAAAGCCAGGTCCCTGTATGGGCTTGGATCTTTACTTGAGAGGTGCGTATGTCAGGAATTAATGTAGGAATTATCGGATTTGGGACTGTTGGGGCTGGGACGGTTGAAATACTCATCAAAAACC
>JAKLQB010000631.1 GCA_022013615.1 Desulfobacterales bacterium
GCTATTGCCCACAAAGCACTTACCTTGAAATACGATTTTGTAGGGTTTATATGGATATAACTACAATTTTGTGTCTTATTGAGTTTTGACTGCTACGCTTTCTACCTGCATAACTTATTGAAAATATTTCTAATTATTGCTCTTAACAATTTGGCATCCAGATTGCAGATTGATATTTTAAATATAAGATTTCAATTACAAATTACTTATAGGAGGGAATAACGATGAACTGCCAGTCCATTGAGGATGTAAAAAAAGTCGTTGAGGAGAAGGACATTAGCTTTATCCAGTTTTGGTTCACTGACATTTTGGGTGTTTTGAAGAGTTTTGCCATCACACCATCAGAACTGGATGAAGGTTTGACCGAAGGTATGGGGTTTGATGGCTCTTCAATCGAAGGGTTTGCCAGGATTGAAGAGAGCGACATGATCGCCAAACCTGACCCAACCACGTTTCAGTTGGTACCGTGGAGGGGTGGTGAGCGGCCTGTGGCACGAATGTTCTGTGATATTTTGAATCCGGACGGAACACCCTATGAAGGTGGCACACGTCATGTGCTAAAGCGGCTACTGGAAAAAGTGGCCATAAAAGGATTAACCTATTACGTAGGACCCGAACTGGAGTATTTTTATTTTAAAGACAATACCTGCACCGAGTTTCTGGATACAGGCGGGTATTTCGATGCGCGGCCGCTTGACATGGGGGCAAACCTTAGGAGAGAAACCATCTTTGCCCTGCAGTCCATGGACATTCGGGTGGAATATAGTCATCATGAAGTGGCGCCCAGTCAGCATGAAATTGATCTCCGTTTTGATGAAGGCCTGAAGATGGCGGATAAGACCATGACCTATCGGTTGATAGTGAAGGAGGTCGCGCGACAGAATGGCGTCTACGCTACCTTTATGCCAAAGCCCATTTTCGGGGAAAACGGGAGTGGTATGCATGTGCATCAGTCACTTTTCAAGGGTGACAAAAATGCCTTTCATGACCCTGATGACAAATACCACCTGTCTGATATGGCCAAGCATTACATTGCAGGATTGCTCCGGCATGCACCGGAGATAACGGCAGTGACCAACCAGTGGGTCAATTCCTACAAGCGGTTAGTGCCTGGGTACGAGGCCCCGGTGTATGTGTCATGGGCCAGGAGAAACAGGTCAGCCATGATCAGGGTACCCATGTATAAGCCTGGAAAAGAAGAGGCCACAAGGATTGAGTTTCGCTCCCCTGACCCTGCCTGTAATCCTTATCTCGCTTTTGCGGTGATGTTAGGTGCGGGCCTTGAAGGCATTGAAAAGAAATATGAATTGCCGGATCCCATTGAAGAAGATATTTTTGAAATGAATCCTGGTGAGAGAAGGGCCCATGGTATTACAGACCTGCCCGGAAACCTCTATGCTGCTATCCTGGAAGCAGAGAAAAGTGAACTGGTAAGAAAGGTATTAGGCGAGCATGTGTTTAACAAATTCATTGAGAATAAGAAAATTGAATGGGATCGTTACAGGACCCATGTAAGCCAGTTCGAGATTGATCGGTATTTGCCGACACTGTAGTGTTTAAGAAAATTAATTTGTGGTTACCCATTGCCAATGCGCGGCGAAAATATACTGTGCCACCTTGAGCAAAGGGCATGGGGCATGGGGGTTGACAAATCTCTATGCTTTATGGTTTGGACTAAATATTGACTAAAGGCTGGGCGGTTAGTTGTAAGTTGGATCACTTCCTAACTTGCCCCAACTTAATGAGAATTTACGGAAGCCTATTTGTAACATCTCAAAAAGTTCGGGCATTCCGCCTGTTTCCCCCTTTTGCAAAGGGGGATTGAGGCCTGCCCTGGTGCGACTTGGTGGCCATATGTCGTAATCTAACGAAGCAGTTATTTTCGGTCAGCCACTCTCGCAACGTATCAAGGTCAGGTCTGGGCCGGGGGGGATTTTTCTAATTCAGCCCGGATTTATTGAGAACTTACGCCTATTTGAGCAATTTCTTATGAACTAATTCCCTGACTTTTTTGGCAGGGGCCTTTCCCCGTGTTTTTTTCATAACCTGGCCAACCAGAAAGTCTATTGGTTTAGTAATCCCCTGTTTTATCTTTGAAACAGCATCAGGGTTCTCCCCTATCACTTCATCCAGTATTTTATCTAAAAGATCTACATCCTGAATGGGCTTGAGGCCTTTTGCCTCTATAATGGTTTCGGGGTTTTTGCCTGTCCTGAACATTTCGTATAAAACCGTTCTACCGATACTGTCAGTGATATCGCCTCTGTCAGTGAGATTGATGAGTCGAGAAAAATCTTTAGGCCGGATTGGACATTCTTCTATTGTAAGAGAGGAATCATTTAAGAGTTTGAACAGATCTTTGGTAATCCAATGGCTCAGTCTCCTCCTGTCATTACAATGAAGGGCACACTTTTCAAAAAAGTCGGATACTTTTTTTTCTCTCGTTAAGACAATGGCATCATGTCTCGGTATTCCAAAATGCTTAATGAGATGATCTAACTTTTGATCGGGGAGTTCAGGCACGCTGTCTTCAATTCCCTGGAGAAAGTCCCGGTCAATTTCTACCTCAATCAGATCAGGGTCTGGAAAATATCTGTAATCAGGTGCATCTTCTTTGCTCCGCATGGGCCTCGTTACCCTCTTTTCCTCATCAAAAAGTCTTGTTTCCTGAGAAACCCGGCTACCAGATTCAATTAACTCCGACTGCCTTTTGATCTCATATTCAAGGGCATCTGTAATGAATTTGAAGGAGGCCATGTTTTTTATCTCTGCACGATTTCCCAGGCCCTTAGACCCCTTGGGACGAATGGATATGTTTACATCACAACGAAACTGGCCTTTCTCTAACATACAATCGCTTATTTCTATATACTTCAGGATTTGCCTTAGCTTTTCCAGGTAAGTGCGGGCTTCTTTTACTGAACGTAAAGGGTTTCGCTCATGATCGGCAACGATCTCAAGGAGGGGAACAGAGGACCGGTTGTAGTCCACAAGACTGTACTCTGAAGCCTCAAGGGAGCCGGATGAATGCACTAACTTGCCGGCATCTTCCTCAAGATGAATGCGCTTGATCCCCACAACGTAAGGCTTACCGTCATCCCCTGTGATCTCCAGGTATCCGTCCTCGCAAAAAGGCCTCTCAAATTGTGATATCTGATACCCCTTTGGCAGGTCGGGATAAAAATAGTTCTTGCGGGCAAATCGGGACTCCCTGTTTATGGTGCAATTGAGTGCAAGACCGGCCCGGATGGCATATTCCACGGCCTTTTTGTTCAACACAGGTAGTGCCCCGGGTTGACCGGTGCAGACGGGGCATATCTGGCTGTTTGGGGGGGCTTCATATTTTACAAGACAATCGCAGAAGAGCTTTGTCTCTGTTTTCAGCTCCACATGTGTTTCAAAACAAATAATAATGTCGTAATCCATTTATCGTTCCTAATCCTGTCCTCAACGTTATTTGCTATTCACCGCAGAGACGCAAAGTGTGCAAAGCAGAAATGAAAACTTATCTTTTCTCAGCGTTCTTTGCGTCTTTGCGGTGAGGACCCTTTAAAATTTTCTCATACGCGTTCCCAACCCGTAGCACCATTTCTTCATCAAACGCCTTGCCTATGATCTGGAGGCCGACGGGCAAGCCATCAACGGTTCCGCAGTTAACACTCATCCCGGGAAGTCCGGTCAGATTTAGAGAGACAGTATAGATATCCACAAGATACATCTGCAGGGGATCGGCCATCTTTTCCCCTAACTTGAAAGGGAGACAGGGAGACACGGGCGTGATCATGCAATCCACTTTTTCAAATGCCTTGTCAAAATCCTCTTTTATAAGTGTCCTTGCCTTTTGCGCCTTCAGGTAATAGGCGTCGTAGTAGCCGGCAGAAAGGGCATAGGTGCCTAACATGATCCTTCGTTTTACTTCTTTTCCAAATCCTTCACTTCTGGTTTCCTCATACATCCTGACCGAATCAGGGAGATCATGGTTCGATCTGAAACCATATTTTACACCATCATACCTGGCAAGGTTGCTGCTTGCTTCGGCTGTGGCTATAAGGTAATAGGCGCTGATGGCATACTTTGTGTGGGGCAAAGAGATATCTATAATATCTGCCCCGTTTTTACCCAATACCTTGACCGCTTTCATGATCTGATCTTCTACCCGCGTATCTATGCCTTCAACAAAATACTCTCTTGGCAGCCCTACCTTGAGTCCTTTAATTCCTTTATTAAAAGACCGTCGAAAATCCGGCTTTTTGACTTGAGCAGACGTGCTATCCAATCTGTCGTGTCCACAAATCACGTTCAACAACATGGCGCAGTCTTCGGTAGTTCGACCAAGAGCGCCTATTTGATCCAGAGATGAGGCATAGGAAATCAACCCGTACCGCGAGACCCTGCCATATGTGGGCTTGATCCCAGCTACGCCGCAGTAGGCAGACGGAAGGCGAATTGAACCGCCTGTGTCAGTACCTATGGCCAGGATTGTCTCTCCACCTGATACGGCCGCAGCAGATCCGCCGCTGGAACCGCCTGGCACATGTTCGATATTGACAGGGTTTCGTGTCGAGCCAAAGGCGCTGTTCTCAGTTGAAGAACCCATGGCGAATTCATCCATGTTGGTTTTTCCTGTTAACACTGCACCGGCCTGAAGGACTTTTTTCACAGCAGTGGCGGTGTAAGTAGGAATAAAGTTGCTTAAAATATTTGAACCGCAGGTAGTTCTTATACCCTGAGTACACAAAATGTCTTTGATCGCAATGGGTATTCCGTTGAGCAGAGGAGTCCTTTTCCCATTTCGAAACTTTTTGTCTGCCAGGTCTGCCTGTTTTAAAGCTGTTTCTCGTGTGGTGGTGATATAGGCATTAATGGTTTCTTCTTTTTCATCAATCCTTTTGAATACCGATTCGGTGATTTCCCGAGAGCTGATTTCTCTCTTTCTGAGCATACCGGCCAGGTCACATGCACTTCGATCGCACAATTCCATACTTTAACCTTCGTAACAATTTAGTATTTTTAAAAAAAAGTTCAGAGCACGTTCTCTATGCTCTATTGAGGCGTGAAGAACGTTAAGTTAATTTAGTTCCACCTAAGAGGCCATCGAACTGTTTTCTTTTCTGCCCTCTCAGCAGAAAAGAAAACATCTTTTCTCTGCGGCCTTAGCGTCTCTGCGGTGAACTCTTACTTTTTCTAACTCTCTAATATTTTCGGGACCTTAAAGTAACCCTTTTCTCTCATGGGGGCGTTTGACAATAGTGGCTTTGTCTTTTTTGCTTTACCGGGTTTGTCCTCTCGCCAGACATTCTTTACTTCCAATACATGACTCATTGGACGCACCTTCTCCGTATCTAACTCTTTAAGTGTCTCAAAATAATCTAAAATAGAATTCAGGTCTTTCTGGTATAAAGCAGCCTCAGAATCATCAAGCTTCAACCGTGCAAGTTTTGCCACGTGTGCGACCTCATCTCTGGAAATCTTTTCAGGTCTTTTTAACTCATGCTCGGTGATATCTTCTTGAGTCGGCCCATAAATTCTGCTTTCGGCCTTTCGTGTACGAAATCCTGAGCCCAGATTCAACTCTTCAAGATGGGATTTGTCCGCCGGAGACGGGGCCCGGCTCAGGGGACAAAGGGCACGTCTGTTTTTAGGGAAAGCAATGACATCTCGAATGGACGGGACACTCAGAATCATTGCAACCATCCTGTCGATACCAAGGGCCACTCCACCGTGGGGCGGTGCACCATATTCCAATGCCCTGAGAAAAAAGCCGAACTTGGTTTCCGTTTCTTCCTTAGTCAAACCAAGGGCCTTAAAAACCTTTTCCTGGGTCTCCATTTTGTGGATACGGATACTCCCACCGCCTAATTCCTCCCCATTTACAACCAGATCATATGCCCTGGAATTGAGGCCCAGCAATTCCTCCATGTTTGTAGGAGAAAAATCGGTTGGATCTGGCATTGTAAATGGATGGTGCTGGGAGCTCATCTTCCCATCCTTGAGTTCGAACAGCGGAAAGTTGCAAACCCACAAAGGGCGGTAGCTGTTCTCGGGGATTAGTTTTAGCCTGTCAGCGATGTGGAGTCGAAGACTGCAAAGCACCTCGCTGATTAGGTCACGGGAGACATCGGCAATCATTATAAGTACATCACCATCTTCAGCCCCAAAAACCTTCATCAGGCCGTTTTTTTCGGCCCGGGTGAAAAACTGGACGATATTGGATTCCAGGCTCCCGCCGATGACTTTCATCCATGTCATA
>JAKLQB010000632.1 GCA_022013615.1 Desulfobacterales bacterium
CACATAGCGACCAGGGGGCACATTGGGGTATTCCAATCCTATGTCCTTATTTTCAACTTTCACATTCCGAATTCCTACTTCCAACACACCTCCTTTGTTATTCATGGCATGGGCCGCGTTAGTGCAGAGATTCATCAGCACCTGGTGGATCTGGGTTGGATCAGCCTCAATAATACCCGTGTCGGGTTCAATATTCCGCCGGATTTCGATGGTCGTGGGAAGTGATGCCCTCAGAAGCTTGAGTGCTTCCTTTACAATATGGCTTACCTGCAAGGGTTTCCGTTCCTGGTCCCCCTGGCGGCTGAACGCAAGGATCTGTTTCACAAGGTCTTTCGCACGGCTGCCTGCCTTTAGCACTTCCTTTAACTTCTCCCGTGTCTTAGAACCCTCCGGTATTTCGTATTCAGCCAACTCAGTGTAACCGATAATGGCGCTTAAGATATTATTAAAGTCATGGGCAATTCCTCCTGCCAGGGTTCCGATGGCTTCCATCTTTTGGGCCTGACGAAGTTTGTCCTCCAGTTTAATTTCTTCTGTCACGTCTCGCTTGACTGCAACGAAATTGATTATTTCACCAGAAGTATTCTTGATGGGCGAGATAGTTGCTTCTTCCTCATAAAGGGTGCCATTCTTGTTTTTGTTTATAAAATGCCCTCTCCACACCTCTCCGCTGGCGATGGTATTCCACAGGTCCGCATAGAATTCTTTGTGGTGCTTGCCACTTTTTAGGGTACGAGGATTTTGGCCAACAGCCTCTTGCCGGCCGCAACCTGTAATGGATTCAAAAGCAGGGTTGACATCCTGGATTGTGCCATCCCTATCGGTAATGACCACACTTTCTGCTGCCTGTTCAATGGCAGTGGACAAACGAACACGCTCTTCCTCTGCCTGTTTGCGCTCGGTGATGTCTTTATCTACCCCACGGTAACCGTACAACTCACCTTTCTCGTTTAGTATTGGTACGCCATTGGTCAGGAGACAAATACTGTCTCCTTCTTTTGTCAGGGTCCAGTGTTCTAAGTCAGCAATTGGTTTTTTCTCAGATACGACTTTTTTTAAATATGCCCCCATTCGTTTTTCTGAGTATTCCGGCATTAATTCGAAAGGAGTTTTACCGATAAGTTCTTCAGGCTCATATCCAAGTATTTCCTTCACCTTTCCAGACGCAAATGTGTATTTCCCGTCTTTGTCAACTTCCCAAATCCAGTCCGCCATACTAAATGAGATATCCCTAAAACGCTCCTCACTCTCCCCCAGCGCCTCTTCTACTTGCTTTCGCTCCTCGACTTCTTTCTGTAATTTTACATGTGATCCCTTAACACCTCGGTTGAGTCTTAGAATATAAATAACGGCCCCCGCCAGTATTACAAAAAGAATGACGATTGTTAATATCCACTCCCGGTACTTTTTGAAAACATCTGCGAACGTTATTTTGCCCAGATCCCTGTAAGGCCCGACCTTCAGCTCCTTTAGACATTCATGTACTGATTGATAGTTCAAAGGAATTGTCCAACCTGCACATCTTGCTGCCTTTGCAGCAGAAGAGCCCTTAGGCATTTCGAGCAATGCTGTTGCAACCTTTTCTGCCAGTTCATCTGGCGTGTGTTTGACTTTTGCAAAGGGCCATTCCGGATAAGAACGGGTTGAGTGTAAAAAAGGCAAATGAACGATATCAGCTTCGTGTTCATGGATCACACGAAAGTCTGCAAGACTTATCTTCCCTTCAATTTCCATATTCTCTAATGTATCCGTTCTTACAGTACCGGCATCCACTTTGCCATCCCTGACCGCGTAGACAACCGTGTCGTGCGTGCCTCCGAATCTTAGCTCTTTGAAATCGCGATGGGGATCAATATTATTTTCTTTAAACTCCCTCCAGGCCATTATCCAGCCACCAAAGGACGTTTCCTTCACGGCCATGAAGCTTTTGCCTTTAAGGTCACTCAGGTGTTGGATGTCGCTCCGATTGGCCCTGCATAAAACTACTCCGCAATATTTTGTGTGCACGTCATCAAGGCTAAGGTTTTTCAACGTCGCAATCCGGTTTACCTCGTACAGCCTTTCCATCTCTACATAAACAGAAGGATTTGCCAGGACAAAATCGACTGTTCCGTGTTCAACAAATGAGAAAGCACCATCAGAATCAATCGGTACAATTACAAAAGTACTGCCCGGGATCTTGGCTGTCAGGTATTCGGCCGTAGGCGTCCACTTCTCCATACACCGCACAATCCCCCTTTTGGCCAAGACACCAATCCTGACCTGGCTATCATCTGCGCAGGAGACCCGAACGGGCATTGGGAAAGGCAACAAGATGAAGATCACAAGGGCAAGACTCACTCGGGTAGTCAGTCTTCTTATTATGTTGCATGTTGCCATATTAATTTTGCCAGTCATTGGTAAAAATTAGTGATCTAAAGTGACTAAAGTGAACTAAAGTGCCTAAATTTCAAAATTGAAAATTAAGCTTGATTCCTTTATATCCTTTTTTCATCCCTGATGAGTGTGTTCAGGAATCAATTCA
>JAKLQB010000633.1 GCA_022013615.1 Desulfobacterales bacterium
ATCATCAGTCAGGATAATTCCCTCATCAGCACCCATGGCCAAAGCACGCCTGACTACCTCTATAGACTCAGCAGCGCCTACGGTTATTGCTGTTATCTTACCCCCATGTTTTTCCTTGACTCGAAGTGCAGCCTCTACTGCCTGAGCATCACAAGGATTTACCACCAGCGGTATTCCCTCGGGGGGAATCACCTGGTTATCCTTAACCCTAAATTTTTCTGTTGGCATCTCAGGGTCCAGGACTTGCTTAACGCACACTACAATATTCATTTTTCTCTCCTCCTTACCATATTCCATTATACTACGAGAAAGCAGGTATCCCCAGAAGCTGCTGCCCAATTGTCAACTGGTGCATTTGAGCTGTCCCGCCCAGTATCGTAGCTACTACCGCATCCTGATAGTGGTGGCCCACGGGATAGTCATCAACAGTGCCAAAGGCACCATGAATCTTTATTGCCTGCGATGTTACCCAGAGTGCCATCTCTGCACTAAAATACTTGGCGCAGGACATCTCTTTAATATGCCTGATCCCCCGGGTCTTCATGTCAGCTACACGATAGGTAAGCCATCTGGCCGCCTCAATCTTCATTGCCATATCAGCGATTACCCCCTGTACCAACTGATGGCCACCTATGGGCTTTCCAAACTGGACTCGCTCCTTAGCATACTTTACACACGAGTCAAGACAACTCTGGGCTATACCAATACAACCAACGGCCAGGAAAAGACGGGCAGTATCAATGCCTCGCAGGGCATTCCTTAAAGCGCGTCCAGTCTCCCCAACCTTGTTCTCTAAGGGTACTTCTACATCGGTGAATCTTAAGTTGCCCTCACTACCACCTCGCCAGCCTAATTTGCCTTTTAGAGGCGTGCTGGAGAAGCCTGGTGTACCCCTCTCAACTATGAATGTGGCAAGCCCTTTCATGCCTTGAGTTTTATCTGTCTGGGCAATGACTAAGATTACGTCACCTATCTCGCCATTTGTAATAAAGATCTTGTTGCCATTGATGACCCATCGGTCGCCCTTGAGTACGGCAGTAGTCTCAATTCTGGATGAATCACTGCCGGCATTAGGTTCAACTACAGCCCCGACAAGAATCGAATCACCACTACACACTGGAGGCAGGTACTTTCTTTTCTGCTCCTCGCTACCGGCATCCAGAAGATTAGTTCCCGGTTGGATGGGGCCGCTGGTTGCCGCCTGGATTACAGCCAGGCTAGCCCGGCAAAGCTGTTCCCAAATAATGGCTGAGGTAAGATAATCAAGCCCTAATCCCCCATATTCCTGGGGCAAATGTGGAGCTAATAGCCCCTGTGATGCCAGTTTTTTTATAATCCCCGGGTCAAATTTGTCGTGGCGGACATTTTCCTTGAGTGTTGGTAAAATCTCCTGTTCGGCAAACTTACGTGCCATATCCTGAAACATTTTCTGCTCTTCATTCAGCTCAAAATCCATTTTTTTGTGCCTCCAAGTATTTTATTCTTTTTGGACAAGCTCAACGAGGACGCCATGAGTTCCCTTGGGGTGAAGGAAGGCGCTTAATCCCTCGGCACCGGGCGCCGGTTCTCCCAGGGCCTCAATTCCTTTAGCTTTAAGCGAACCTATTTCTGCGTTGATATCATCCACTTCATAGCAGACATGTTGAATGCCCTCGCCGCGCTTTTCCAGGAATTTGGTTATTGGCCCCGCACTGCCAACAGGCTCCAGGAGCTCAACAGTAACATTCTCTAATTCCACCATGCTCACCCTAACCGTTCCTCCTCCCCCAATTATGGGTTCAGACGATTCAAGCCCAAAGACTGAACGATAAAACTCCCTGGCTTCTTTAAGGTCTTTTACTGCCACACCCAGATGACTGATCGCTTTTAGCATTTATCGCCTCCTAATGATAAGATTGCCTTTTTATGGCGAGAAATATAGGGGAAACAATGGTTGTGTGTCAAGGAATTAAGGATTCCTTTTTATCCCAGCCCACTTTTGGCCCCTTCATCGTCCCTTAAATCGAGGCTTTCTTTTTTCAAAGAATGCCCATTGACCCTCTGCCATGTCCTCACTCTGAAGAGATCGGATAAAAAGCGAGCGAATTTCTTCCTCTTCCCCTTTCTCAAGGATAGGATACTCAGCTATCTTGTAAAGGGTAAACTTGGTGCCTTGAAGGGACAGGGGCGCATTTTCAGCGATCTCCCTTGCCAGATCATAGGTGAAGGCCTCAAGCGCCCCATCATCGACCACGTGGTTCACAAGCCCCATTTTCAAGCAGCTCTGGCTGTCATATTTGCGGCCCGTAAGGAATATCTCTAAGGTGCGGCTGAATCCCAAGACCGTGAGGAATCGCCGATACCCGGGATAGGGATAGACAAGTCCGATTTTGGCGGGGGTCATCCCCATTTTTACACGCCTTGCTGCGATGCGAATATCACACCCTATGGCCAGCTCACATCCCCCGCCATAGGCGTACCCGTTTAGCATGGCAATAACCGGGTAGGTAAATTTTCGAATCGCCTGAAGGGCCTTTTCAAGAGGCGGTGTCTCTTTTAGGTACTCTTCCATTTGGGAAGTAGGTTTGGTAGGCAGGGCCGAGATATCGTAACCCGCACAAAAAGCTTGATCTCCTGCACCTCTGAGGATGATAACTAAAACATTCCCTTCTTCTGTAAGCTCCTCAATCGCCTTGGTCATCTTGAGCAGGCAGGTCGGTGTCAAGAGATTTCGTTTTTCAGGACGGTTGATAAGCATTGTGCAGATAGGCCCTTCTTTTCGGACAATTAACTCGTTTTCAATTTCCATGTCACTTCCTCTAAAATCCAATACGATTTTTGTTTCGAGACTTAGTTTTTTGCAACATTGGGGTAAGTTCAGGAAGAAATTCTGCTTTTTGATATTCAAAACTATTGTTTCAATACTCCAATTCTCCAACACTCCAATACTCTCGAACATCAAGAGCTCTTTTTTCGCCGCATGCGCTTTTTCTTCTGATATATTTCTACGGCCTTATTGTGCTCTACAAGGGTTTTGGAAAAATAGTGGCTACCGTCGTTTTTGGATACAAAATAGAGGTAATCGGTTTTGGCCGGGAAAAGAACTGCCTCAATTGCCTCTTTGCCAGGGTTGGCTATTGGCCCCGGGGGAAGGCCTCGGATAACATAGGTATTATAGGGGGTACGTTGAGTCAGGTGCTTTTTCTTCAGGTTGCCGCTGAAATCCTTGATACCATAAATTACGGTGGGATCAGTTTCAAGGCGCATCCTCTTTTTCAGACGATTCAGGAAAACGCTTGCAATAATGGGTCGTTCTTCAGCACGACCTGTTTCCTTTTCAACGATTGATGCGAGAGTGATAACTTCCTCTATGGTCATGCCCGATTGTTCAATCTTTTCACGAAGTGGGCCGATTACCTCCCAAAAATGTTTTACAATCACTTCAACAACCGACATGGGGGAGAGACCCCGGCCAAACTGGTATGTATCAGGGTAGAGGTAGCCCTCCAGGCTCTGCCCGGATATGCCGTAACGCTTTGCTACATCGAGATCACCGGTGATTGCCAGGAATTCCTCATTTTTTACAAGGCCCTTTTCCTCCAATAACTCCCCGATCTGTTTTGCTGTATACCCTTCAGGGATAGTTACCGGGTGGGTTATAACTGCCCCTTTGCTTAGAATCTCCAGGATCTTGAGAGGCGGCATGGCTGAGCTCAGCCGATACTCCCCGGCCTTTATGCTTCTGCTGTATCCCATGAGCCTTGCCCAAAGCAGGAAAAGGCGTTTACCAGTGATGATCCTTTTAGACTCGAGTTCACTGGTGACTTCATTCAATGTTGAGCCGTCGCGGACAAAAAAGACCTGGTCATCTCCTCCTTTCTCAGCAGGGGTTGAGAGATAATACCCAAATCCAACAAACAGAAACACCCCAATCAGAAAAACAAGGCCAATTACAAAATAAATGAGTCTGTTTCGCAATAAATGAGTCGGCATTATGCACCTTGAGCAAGTTATTGAGTATAGAATTCAGACCTGCAGGGCAAAGTCGAAATTGCATTTAACATAATGATTTTAATATGAAATGTCTTTGATTTCAAAATCCCCCCTAACCAACCTTTTCAAAGGGGGAAAAATCTTAAGTCCCCCTTTATTAAAGGGGGATTGAGGGGGATTTTGTAGAGAATCCGTCTGACTTTGACGTTTTCCTATTTAGACCTGAGTGAGCTTGGCTTTAATTCTTCTATTTATGGTACATTTTGTAATAGAGATCAAGGACAACATTGATCAAGTGTTGAATACGACTCGGACAGCCTCCTCGGCTGTTTGGTAAACCATACCAGAAAGAGAAGAAAGTACAGGCAAAAACAAAAGTAGAAAAAAATTATTGAGGTTTTCCTATCCATATCATATCGTAACACTTCAAAACTCAAATCTAAAGTTAAATGGAGATATTATCATGTCGGAAAAAGGTTTGTTGGACGGCAAAAAGATACTCGTAGTGGATGACGAGCCTGATGTATTGGAATCTTTGGAAGAACTGTTGCCAATGTGTGATGTTGTGAAGGCTTCCACCTTCAATGAGGCCAAAGAACTACTGGAGTCACAGTATTTTGATATGGCTGTTCTGGATATTATGGGGGTTGACGGTTACAAGCTATTGGAAATTGCCAAGGAGAGAAAAGTTATCGCCGTTATGCTGACGGCCCATGCGTTGAGTGTTGACGATACTGTTAAATCTTATAAAGACGGCGCCGCATCCTATGTGCCCAAAGATGAAATGGCGAATATTGCAGATTTCTTGGAAGACATATTGGAAGCCAGGGAAAAAGGTCAGAATTTTTGGTGGCGCTGGTTAGACAGATTAGGTTCATATTATGAAAAGAAATTTGGTGAATATTGGCAAAAAAATGATGAAGAGTTTTGGGAGAATTTCAGAAATCGCATCAATTGGTAAATTATAGACCTGCAGTAAAGCCTTCTGGTGTTATTATTACTTTCATTGAATTCAGGATAGATTGTGTATAGCTGCCGGATGGGAAAATGCCGGTAAACGGCTTTTGAGGGAATATAGACTAAGGGAATAGTATATGCGTGTACTGATATGTGACGATATGTTTCCGGCAATGATAGAGGTTGTCAATCGCATGCTGCCCGAAGATGACGTTCATGTCTGCCGGCAAGCCGAGGTTGCGGCAGAGGCCTCTTGGGCTGAAGTCCTGATCCCAGCCATGGCCGGGATTAATTCCGAGATTATTAACTCGGCCCCTGATCTGCTGTTGATTCAACAATTTGGGGTCGGCCTGGAAGGAGTGGATATTCCGGCCGCCACGGCGAGGGGGATTCCCGTTGCCAATGTCCCCGGTCATCAGGCCCCGATCCATGCCGAGTGTACAGCCGAAGGAGGCGTTTTTCTGATGATGGCATGCGCACGGCTATTCAAGGCTGCGCAAAAGAGACTTGCCCAGGGAGAATGGGGCCGCCCACGGGGAGAGGCACTAATCAACCTCACGGCCCTGATAATCGGGCTTGGCGCCGTGGGTCGCGCCCTTGCCCGGCGCCTGGTAGCCCTGGGAATGAACGTTATGGCCACCGATGCCATACCCGATACCTCCCTGGCAGAGGAGATGGGCCTAAGCCGGATTGCTGGCCCGGACAGTCTGGGCGAAATGCTGCCTTTTGCCGACTTTGTTATTTCGAGTGTAACTCTCATGCCGCAGACGCGTGGCATGCTCAATCATTCGGTTTTCAAGCGGATGAAGTCCACAGCCTATGTAATCAATATAAGCCGCGGCCCTATTGTTGATGAGGGCGACCTGCTTTCTGCCGTGAACAGCGGCACCATTGCCGGGGCGGGCCTGGATGTTCTGATTGAAGAACCGCCAAAAAAAGATCACCCTTTGTTGAATCATGATCGGGTTGTGATCATGCCTCATACGGCCGGAGTTACGAAGCAGTCATTCGACGCTCTCGGTCGGGCCGTGGCTGATAACATTGAGCGGTTGCGAGAAGGAAAACCGCTAAAAAATGCAGTCAACTCAGAGGGAAATAATCATGGCATTGGATGAAGTAATTGGCATGAATGTGGCTGAAGTTATTAAATTCTATGGGTATGGGGGAAATAAAAAAGACAGAACTTTCTTTATGTATAGGGATGAGGATGAAAATATTCAGGCAGTCTCCTTCAAACAATTCTATGACAAGTCAATAAATTATGCGGCATTGATCCAGGAAATAAAGAGGGAGAAAGGTAAAACGGATGCCGGTCGATTCCATATCGGGTTTTTTATGCAAAACACCCCGGAAGTGATTTATTTGCTTGGTGGCTGCGCGTTTACCAATTCAACATTAGTCGGGTTAAACAATGCTCAAATCGGAGAAAAACTTGCAGTTGATATTAATAACATGGAGATCGATGTCCTGTTTGTAGATGAAGTGCAACAGCCGAAAACCGAAAAGACTTTTCTTGAAAATGTAATTGTTGCCCAAAAAATATATGGTTTTCCTACCCTGGATCAAAAATACATTATTGCAAGGAAGAAACAGAAAAACGATCACCCTGGATCTATTTCAACAATAGGCGAAAGGCTTGAACAACATACTGGTTCAGACTTTACTCCGGTACCATTGGATCCTGACTCCCCAGGCGTTATCATCTTCACCTCCGGAACCACAGGCGCTCCAAAGGGCATCGAGGTTCCCTGGAAAAAGTTATTCGATGTCGGCGTCGTATCTACCGGTATGCTGAAATATACTGAAAATGACGTTGGGTATATTTGCATGCCATTGAATCATTCAAACTCCCTTTATTTGAATCTAATGCCTGCATTGCTTAACGGTGCCAAAGTTCTGATAAGAAGAAGATTCAGCGCCACTAACTTCGTTAAAGACATAGAGGAGGTAGGAGC
>JAKLQB010000634.1 GCA_022013615.1 Desulfobacterales bacterium
ATTTGGAACAGGATTTTCGGCTTTTGATGTGTGAACAATTGGCCGGATTTATGACCCCAGACCAGGAAGAAGACCCTGTTGACTGGGCAGGTTTGAATCAAGTGGCTGAACGGGCCGGGCAATTAGAGCTGAAATTAAATGGGCCGGAACTCAGAAAAAAGGCCCGGGGTTTTCTCCGAAATCAGATGACCCACCTGGCATCATCACCTGACCAAAACACCATAAAAAACATGATTGACTTCTTGAATATGGCCGAGGCCATGCACCTGGAGCTGGACCTATGGGCGTGCCAAAACACGTTCCATGATCTTTACAACGATCCTGAGTTCGCTAAGATCCTTGTACCGGAGCAGGCATCAACGTTCGATGAACTGGGGAGACGGCTGGGTTTTTTGTTGGAAAGGAACCAAATACCATGAACCTGATTATGGTCATTCACTGTCACCAGCCCGTTGGTAACTTCGACCACGTCTTTAAAATGGCCCATGACAAATGTTATCGGCCATTGCTTGACCTCCTTCAAGACCACCCTGCAGTCAGGGTCGGCTTGCACTTTTCAGGTCCTTTGTTAGAGTGGTTAGACCAGCAGCGGCCTGAGACCCTGGACCTTTTGGCCGGCCTGGTAAAACGAGATCAGGTTGAACCCCTATCGGGAGGGTTTTTCGAGCCCTTACTGGCCAGCATTCCGGTCCGGGATGCCCGGGGCCAGGTGCGGATGATGAACGAATACATCGAAAGCCGCTTTGATCGTAAACCGACCGGCTTCTGGTTGACCGAACGTGTTTGGGATCCTGGTCTGCCGCTGACGCTGTCCGGCACAGGAATGGCTTACACTGTGGTTGATGACACGCATTTCTATTATGCCGGCCTCAAACCACACGAGATCTACGGCCGCTACATCACGGAAAAAGAAGGGAAGACTTTGAGCCTGCTGGCCACGCCCATGATCATGCGCTATCTCATCCCGTTTAAGCCGGTAGAGGAGGTCATGGGCCATCTCTGGGAAATGAAAGAGGCCGGACGGGCCGTGGCCCTCTACGGCGATGACGGTGAGAAGTTTGGTCTCTGGCCTGGAACCTACGACTGGGTAATCCAACAGGGTTGGCTGGAAAAGTTCTTCACTGCTATTACAGATAGCTCGGAGTGGCTGCAAACAGTTTTGCCCGGAGAGTTTGTGGCATCGAATAGGCCCCTTGGCCGGATCTATCTCCCTCAGGCCTCATACGAAGAGATGACCGAATGGGCCCTTCCAGCGGAACAGGGTCACACCCTTGAAAATATTATAAATTCGCTCAAGGCCGAAGGCCGATGGGAGGAGTGGCGGCCTTTTGTGCGGGGAGGCGTGTGGGATAATTTTCTTGTCAAATATGACGAGGCCAACCGGATGCACAAGAAAATGCTCTTCCTCAGTGAGCAGGCCACCCATGATGAAGAGGCTCGTGAGTTCCTCTGGCGCGGGCAGTGCAATTGCGCGTACTGGCATGGCGTCTTTGGCGGGCTCTACCTCGGACACTTGCGGCGGGCCATCCACGAGAACCTGATCCGGGCTCAGGCCCGTCTAATTGAAGAGTCCGGTGGAGGGATCAAATTGCTGCAGCTCGATCTTGACAAAGATGGTAGCGAAGAGATCCTGGTATGGAATCCGGGCTTGAGCCTGGGTCTTGATCCTAATAGTGGAGGGGGATTATTTGAAATCTGTCATCTGCCACTCGCAGTGAATCTGAGCGACACCCTCACTCGCCGGCGTGAGGCCTATCACCATCGCCTCCATGAGATCACACAAAGTGAAGGCGGGAACTCTGATAGCATCGCATCCATCCACGACCTGGCCAAGCCAAAGGATGAAAACCTGGAGCGATCACTAATCTATGATGGCTACACCAGGATTTCTCTCTTGGACCATTTCCTGTTACAGGATGCCACAGTCGAAGGTTACGCCGCAAATGAATACGGCGAACTGGGAGATTTTGTTGAGGGTGAGTATTTGGTAGAAAAGGCCTTGTCCTCGTCAGAAGAAACCATTGTGGTTTTAACGCGTACCGGTCATGTGGCTGACAGGAACCTGACCGTAAAGAAATTGATTCGGGTTGGGGCGAAAGCGCGGTTGATCGTAGACTACGAGTTTGAGTGCTCCGGTTCTGAGCCGCTCTCAACCCTGTACGGCTGTGAATTCAACCTGACACTTTTTTCTGATCAGGACCCCAAAAGGTACTATCTTGCACCGGAGTCCGGCCGGCGGAGGGAGGTTCCCGAGACCGGGCATGAGGACAACCTGACAAAGTTTGAGCTAATCAATGGCCCGGACCGGTTGACCGCAGCATTTAACTTCTCTCAACAGGTCTCTGTATGGTTTTTCCCCCTTATGACAGTCTCCCAGTCCGAGGAGGGATTTGAGCGCACATACCAGGGATCGAGTCTGCTTTTTCTTTGTCCCCTTATCCTTACTCCAGGGAAAAAGGCGCAGCTTCAGATTCAACTCGATCTTATCAAATTATAAAATTGCTTGGTAACGATCAAGAGATTTGGAACCTGAAAGGGCAAGCGACCAAGTTTGAACTCATTTGCTGTGTGTTTCGTCACCACTCAGCCGCTTTAAAAGATAAGTGTAGATGTCTCTAACCTTCAGATCCATATCCGTGCCGCTCTGGGCGCACGTCAGATGGATCAGACACTTGGGACAAGCTGTGATAAGGGTTCGTGCTCCCGTTTGTGCGGCTTCCTGAAGCCGTTCCATTTGCATCGCTTTAGAACAACTTGAACACTCCATCCAGGCACTGGTCCCACAACAAAGCGCATTTTCCCTATTCCGTTCCATTTCTACAAATTGGGTTTCAGGAAGGAATTGAAAAAGCTGTCGGGGCGGTTCGTAGATTCCTGAACAACGCCCCAGTCGACACGGATCATGGTAAGTGATCGCGGCGTCAGATGACGGCTCAAAAGTCAGTCCTGCACCCGGCAGTTCACGCGCAAGAAATTCTGTCATATGCAATACTTCAAAGGGGAGATCTCCAAAATATTTCGGATAGTAGTTTTTGAAGGTGAAATAACCTTCCGGGCAACTGAAAAGTATTGTTTTAGCCCCAGAGGATTTAATCATTTCAAGATTCCATGTTGCTAATTTGCGGAAAACAGCTTCATTTCCGCTCCACAAAGCATCGTGGCCGCAGCAGCGTTCATGGTTGCTGATGACGGGCTCTACTCCCATCTTATTCAGCAATATGAGCACGCTTCGCGCGGTCTCAAGGGGGGAGAAATTTAGATAACGGAACGTCACATCAAAATAAGGCAGACACCCCACAAAATAAAAGTACTCCCCAGAGTCACGGAAAGTCCCAACTTCCTCTGCCCACCCGGTACGCTGCTGTTTTAAGTTATGGGTTTGTAAGCTGTGGATGGTCTGAAGAATGCCATGATGACTTTCCTGGGGAAAATTTCCTTCTTTTCGGGCCTTCTCTCGTTGATAACGGATGAATTCAGGGAAATCAATCTCCGCAGGACAGCGCTCGCTACACTGCGCGCAACTCAAGCACGCCCAAATTTCACGGCCGTGGAGCAGGCTCCCGTCCGGTTCTATCGTCGCTCGTTTGATGATCTGTCTCGGTGAAAAATTAGAAAGCTCACGGGTTACGGGACAGCTTCCAGAGCACATGCCGCATTCAATACAAAAGTCTGTTTGTTTCCGGGTAAGTTGCATGGTCTATTCCAACAGGCCTAAGCTATCTGGTGTAGATTCGAGTTCCCATTCCCATTTTCTGTGATCGGTGAAAGGATTGTCTCCGAGTTCTTTGAGTAACTGAACAAAAGAACGGATCTCTTCGGCAAATGCAGCCCCCTCGGAAGCTGAAATCCACTTCAGGCGCAGGCGGCGCTCATCCACCCCAAGAAGCCTGAGTATTTCCCAGGTTTCTTCAATCACCTTTTGACATCTTGCATTACCATCCAGGTAATGACAGTCTCCAATGTGTCACCCGGATACCAATACCCCGTCCACTCCCTTAAGAAAAGCCCTGAGCAGGAAACCATGGTGCACTCTCCCAGTACACATAAGGCGGATCAAGCGTACATTCGTTGGGTATTGCATTCGCGAGACCCCGGACAGATCAGCCCCAGCATAAGCGCACCAGTTGCACACAAAAGCCACAATTCTAAGTTGTTCTATAGAAGACATGAACATTCCTTATAAGGATGGTTAGATGGATTCTTCGATCATCGCATTGATTTGTTCATCTTGGAAATGCGCTAATGACGACGCTCCTGTGGGGCAGACCACATTACAACCCCCACATCCCGTGCATAGCGCCTCTGTCACTACTGCCTGCTTACGGCCACCTTCTACCTCTTTCACTTTGATCGCCTCAAAACAACAAACTTCCTCGCATTCTCCACAAGCCCGGCAAAGACCTGCATCCACATAGTTTATCATTCCCTCGGCCACAATTTCCTTCTTTGACAGTACAATAACTGCCCGTAAGGCTGCTCCACGAGCCTGCACAATGGTTTCATTGGCAAATTTAGGACCTTGGGCCAGGCCACAGAGATAAAATCCTGCCGTGGCAAAATCAAGGGGCCTGAGTTTGGGATGTGCTTCCATAAAAAAACCATCTTGATCAAGGGGGAGACGCATGACCTCAGTGAGCTGCTTGCTTTCTTCACTCGGCCGGATGGCCGCACTCAAAACTAAAAGGTCTGCTTCCAGATGAATAGGCGTTTGCAGTTGAGCATCAAATACTGAAATACTGAGGAGGTCATCTTGGGACGTCACTTTGGGTTTCTGTTCTCTTTCAAATCGATAAAAACGAACGCCCTGCTGACGCGCCTTCAGATAATAGATTTCCTTAAAACCATAGGTGCGAATATCCCGATATAGAACAGAAACTTGCGCATTAGAGTTTATTGTTTTTAACTTTAAACTGTTCTTGATGGCAGCCGTGCAGCAAACCCGGCTACAATAAAGATAGTCTGGTTCGCGAGAACCAACACATTGAATCATCGCCACCCGCTTAAGTTGCTTTGCCTCCTCGGGCTGTGACATCAGCATGGCTTCAAATTCCTTTTGCGTTATCACCCGAGGATGCTGTCCATAAAGATATTCCGAGGGTTTATACTCCTGCCCACCGGAAGCCACAAGCACAACGCCGTGTGAGACGGCTTCGGACGTTCCATTAACAGAAAGAGTAGAGGTGAAATTCCCGCAACTTCCTGAAAACGAAGAAACTTCCGCTTCTTTGTACACAGTGATCAGTGGGTGATCTTCAACTTTCTTAATGAGCTCTTGCACGTACTGGGCGGGATTGGCACCATCTTCAGTGTAGTAAAGCGTGCGTGCGTTACCCCCCAATTCCGCGGTTCGTTCCACCAAAATGGCAGGGAACCCTTGTTCCGAAACGGAAAGCGCTGCGGTGAGTCCAGCCAGTCCGCCCCCGATCACCAGTGCGGTTTGAATTATTTCATAAGAAGTTTCATAAAGCGGCTTCAGGAGGCGAGCCCTGGAAACAGACATACGCACCAAATCTTTCCCCTTTTCCGTTGCAGCTTCCGGTTCTGCCTGATGGACCCAGGAATCTTGCTCCCGAATATTCGCCAGTTCAAAGAGATAAGGATTGAGCCCCGCTTCCCGCAATGTATTCCTAAACAGGGGTTCATGGGTTCGAGGTGTACACGCTGCCACCACCACTCGATTAAGGCGATGCTCTTTAATTGCATGCTTAATTTCCTGTTGTTGATCATTGGAACAGGCAAACATGCAATGAGTTGCATAAGCCACATTGGGGAGAGAACGAGCATAATCGGCAACCGCTTCAACGTCGACTACACCGGCAATATTGATCCCACAATGGCAGACAAAGGCACCAATCCGGGGTTCTTCATCGCTCACGTTTCGTTCAACAGGTATTGCCGGGGGTTTGACAAGTGATCCTCTCGCATCGGCAAGCAGAGCTGTGGCCCGAGCCGCCGCACTGCTGCCCTGCTGGACGGAGTCCGGAATATCCTTCGGGCCCTGAGCCACACCACAAACATATATGCCTGATCTGGAAGTTACAACCACATCCAGTGGATCGGAGGCGCAGAAACCATATTCATTTAGTTGAATACCGATCCGTTCTGCCAATCGTATGGCGGAAGGGTTCGGACATAAGCCAACGGAAAGCACTACCATATCAAATGTTTCTTCCTGAATATGATGTTCCGGCGTGGCATAAGAGATGCGCAACGTATCATCTTCAGGATTTGGAATCACCCGGGAAATCAAGGACCGAACATAGCGGACATCATTATCTGATTTGGACCTCTCGTAAAAACGATCAAATCCCTTGCCGTAGGCCCTAATATCAATGTAGAAAATAGTGGCCTCAATGTCATGTTCCCTGGTGATCATGGCCTGCTTCGTGGCATACATGCAACATACGGCGGAACAGTAATCTTGCCCGAGATGAGTGTCCCGCGAACCCACGCACTGTATCCAGGCGATACGCCGGGGTATCTTACCGTCAGAAACGCGTTGGATATGACCCTGAAAGGGGCCTGCTGCCGAAAGGATTCGTTCGTACTCCAGACTGGTAACCACATTGGGCCAACGCCCGTAGCCATATTCCCCTTTTATGCTGGCGTCAAAAGGTTCAAATCCTCCGGCCAGGATCACAGCACCTGTTTTAAGTCGAACGATTTCATCTTCCTGGTCAAAAAAAATAGCCTTGTTTTCACAAAGCTTTTCGCAAATGCGACATTTTCCTTTTGTGAAATAACGGCAGTGTTCTTTGTCGATGGTGTAAAGGAGCGGAACTGCCTGGGGGTAGGAGACATAAATGGCCTTGCGGCTGTTTAAGCCCAAATTGAATGGATCCGAAACTTTTACCGGGCACTTCTCTGCGCAGATACCGCAACTTACACACTTTTGCTGATCCACAGCGCGGGCCTTCTTTTTCAGTGTCAACTGAAAACTACCCGGCTCCCCATCCAAATCGAGGACATCGGTATAAGCAAAAATCTCAATATTGGGATGATTGGCCAGTTCCACCAGCCTGGGTCCCATCATACAGGAGGAGCAATCGTTGGTGGGAAATGTCTTGTCGAGCTGGGCCATAACCCCACCCACACTCGGCTTTTCTTCCACAAGATGTACCTTAAACCCGGAATTGGCAATATCCAAGGCTGTTTGGACCCCTGCAATCCCGCCGCCCACAATGGCGATCGAGCCCATCTTTTCTTTGTGTTTATTCAGGTGTTCTCCTTGTATTGCCATCCTTATGCTAAACCTTTTATTTTAGATGGTTTCTCTCTTCCGCCCCGTTCAACTTTTATTCCACAGTCCCCACTCTCGAAGAAGAGAAAAAGGATCCGTGATGTGCCCGGAAAGCCATTTCTTAACCCCTTTTACATCAATTGCGAGTCCGATAAGTTCAGAAAAATAATAAACAGGTAAAGAAAAACGTCTCCCCCATTCGGCTCCGATCTTTCCCTGATACATGTCCAGATTCGCTTGGCACATCTGGCAAGAAACGACAATGGCTTGTGCACCAACCCGTTGTGCCATATCGTAGAGTTTTCCCACCAACTTGGAGACTATGTCCGGTCGAGAAAGCAGCTGGCTCGCTCCACAACAATCAGTCTTGTAAGGCCAGGGGACGGCTGTGCCACCAAGATTCTGGATAATCCGATCCATGCTTTGTGGGTCTTCAAAGTCAGTGGCTTCGGTGATCTCTGGCGGCCGGTTAGCCATGCAGCCGTAATAACACACGACCTTTAAGCCCGCGAGTGGTTTTTTTACATGTTTTGCCACCACTTCCAGCATCTCCTTGGTAGCAAAAAAATTGGCGAGATCCCAAATCTTCGGCAAGGAAGCCTCCAATTTAATATCATATCGGTCCTTATAGTCTCCCTCCAGTGAAAAAACAGCAGTTTTTAGCCGGTTAAAACACATGGGGCAAGGAACCAGCATGTCCTGATGAGGCATTTGGGCGGCCAAATTCAGGGTCCGCGCTGCCAGCTCTATGCTCGCCCTGTGATCAATGCTGTGGGCGGCAGTAGCGCCGCAACAATTCCAATCGGGAACTTCTTCCAGTTCAATGTCCAAGGAAGAGCAAATTCCGATAATAGATTCAGCGTAATCTTTGGCTGTTCCTTCCAAAGAACAGCCCGGATAATAGGTCACCTTCATTGTGGGTTTTTTCCCTGTTTAGGATGAGACAAAATGGTGCTAACTTCTTTTTTCCCCTTGATCGTTTTAGGAAAAAGAGCAAACCTTCCTTTGTAAAACATCTGCAAGCCTAATGTCACATCATATTTCCATTCCCTCGCGTTCCATTTGCGCCTGAGTTCGCCACTTCGGAACATATAGGTCGGAAGGAGTGTTGTTTCAAAAACACGCCCCCGTTTCTTTACGTTGTTCAGAAACGTTTCATGAAAGGCCAGAATCTGAGGTTGGGGGGAAGGCACGCCTTCCTGAATAGCCATCTCTTTAAGGCTGTCCATCAGTTCTGCTATTTTAACCTCATTCGGGCAGCGTGTGGTGCACGTTTCGCAAGCCGCACACACCCATATCGTACGACAACGCAATACAGTTTCCCGTTGCCCTATAATCACCATGCGAATTACTTCGTCCGGATAAAGATCCATGGCAAAAGTGACGGGACAGCCGTTGGTACACTTACGGCATTGGAAGCATGCGCCAGCTTGAAATGGCCCGGTTGCCTCCAGTTGCTCCATAAATTGATGATTTGGGTGCAAAATTTCCTGAGACATTAATTTTAGTTCTCTTCCCTTGCTTTGGTCATTACTATTCAGAAACCCTTTGCCTATCCAATGGACTCTTGTGAGTTAAAACAGATAAGATAACCACTCAAACGATGTTGAGATAGTAAATAGTAGAGTCGACACTAACATCAAGATGTTTTTTACTCGCGCACTCTGGCGCGTTTTTCCTCGGTACAGGTCTCCAACGTTAGGGTTAAATCACTGGCAGAGACGAATAAAGGACTTAACAGCCCCAAATGCTGTGGCAATTGCAAGACCAGCGCCGCATTTCATGCGTTTCCAATCCTGGTGAGCCAGAATGGAGCCGGCAGCAAAAAGCCTACTGAAGGCGGGACGGCCATTTCTGTCCAGTGGACGAAATGTGTCCTCTATTTCCAGTCCGGCCCGGTTTACGGGGTGTCCTCTGGAATCCAGAAACTCCCGGCGATGCCACTCGGTTCTGTTCTCGGGTTGGTAAACAGGCAAATCGAAGATCGTCTCTTTGATACGTTTTCTATCTGCGTGCAACCCCCCGCCGATAAATCGACCGCTAGCCAAAATGATCCCCCTGGATTGTACGACTTGTTCCGTAGTCGACCAGCCGATATCGAGTTCAAAAAAATCGTCAGCCTTCCGCCGGACCTTCAGTACCCGCTTTTGAGAAAAGTACTTAATCCCTTTGGCGCGAAGGCCTCTTTCAAACGCTTCCTTGAGGCGAAGGCCGGGAACGGAAGGGGGCATACTGGGAATTTCGAACACCGGTGCGCCAATCAACTTCTCCAAATCGGACACGACCTCATGTGTGCGGTACAGGCCCAAAATGGCCGGCAATCCAACTATTTGTGCTTCTTCAATGTGCGGTCGCACCGCCTCGGCGAATCTCTCCCGCTTTTGTGATAATATCAAGGCATTGGCCATATGTTCCGTATACACTTCGCTTAGATGGTCCATACCCGGAAAAGAAATCCGGGCTGTTTGCAAGTCCGGCCATTCATTCTGCATGGCAGTCGCAATCTGGCGGGCATTGAATCCCTTTAGGCCCCGAATGTCGATAAGCAGGCCGGGAGGCTTTTTCTTCAGGGCCTCTACTCCCTTCCAAATGGTGTGGGGAACGCAGTAAGTATGCTTGATGGTTCCCAGGGAGGTAAGGACTCCGACGTTGTGATTCATACGTCTATAGTAGGAAAGGCCGGTTTCTTTTAGAAAGAACAGGAGTTCCTCGAATGCGGCGTGGATGTCTTCTTTTGGCAGCCTAGCATAGGGGTGGTCAGGAATATCCCGCACCAGGGCATCAATCCCCGCCCAGGGATCGCTCCAGACATGTTTTTCACTTACTGGATGTACGCCCATTAAGTCCAAAAGGCCGCTAGAAAGAATGATTTCTCCAGCGAGACCCACTTGAACGCTCGAAAGGCCCCTGTTGGCCGCAAACAACGTTGAGGCCATACCAGCCAGGCCGCTTCCTATGATGCAAACATCAAATTTTGTGGTCTGCGAATCAGACACTGATTTGTTTGATGCTCCTTTAAACACTCAAAGTTCAAGACCGAAAAACCCGCAATGCAGGGCTTCCAGAAGCTCTGCCTGAACAAGCTGTTTGTTCCAAAGCGTAGGATGTTGTCCTTTCCAACGCTGACCGAGAAACTCTCTGAGATTGGTTAAGCTCTGTTCCGGATTAAATTCACCCCGATCATACATATAAGCGCTCACTCGCACCCCGCAAAAGGTGCCCTGGCAGGCGCCTTTGCCGATTCTGCTGCGCAGTGCGATAGACATGAGGTTCGGCTGGCCGTTTTGTTCACGAATGGAGTCTATGATTGCATCCACTGCGCTCCTGGGGACCATTTCACATTCGCAAAGAATTATGTCTTCCGGTTCATGATGTTTCAGCCACAGTTTGGGGGCCAGCCCCGGTTGCGTCCATTTGGCCGGTTGCGTAAAGGGGAGGGGATCTGTGCGTGTTACGCAAGGGCGAGAAACCCCCAGTCGGCGACAGACCAGATCCGCTGTTTTTTCCGCCATTAAACGATAGGTAGTGAGCTTGCCTCCGGAAATCGAAGTAAAATTTTCAACGCCGTCTTCGCTGTGATCTATCAGTGCAAAGCTTCGACTGACACTGCGATCGTCGGATGCAGATCGTGAACCAATCAGCGGTCTCACGCCGGCATAGGCCCGAATAAATCGAACCGTCTCCAAAGCAGGGATCATCTTAACGGCTTCACCCACCATGGCGTCTACCTCTTCGACAGTGGGATAGACTTGATCCAGGTTGTCTATTCTTATAGACGTTGTCCCGAGGATGGATACTGTGCCGCCGGGGACCAGAATGTCTGCACTGGCGGAAGGGTGCAATCGGTTTACAACCCGCTCGGTGATCCTGCTGTGGGTGACCAAAAGGCTCCCTTTGGAGTAAATTATATCGATAGATGCTCCCGCGAGACCGGCAACGACTCCAGCCCAGGCACCCGTTGCATTGATCACCTGCTCTGCCTCGACAATTGATTCTTCACCGGTTATGATGTTTTGCAGACGCGTGGCCCGGATTTTTTTGTCGCTCTTCTCAAACCCCACCACTTTTGTAAATCGCAGCAAAGTGCTTCCCAGCTCCTGTGCCTGAGAAATATTTTCCATGGAAAGTTTGAAAGGATCAATCGATGCATCCGCCACCTTGTAAGCAGCAATTAATTTATCGGAAAGCACGGGCTCAAGTTCCCGGGCCTCTTTGACGTCCAATGCCTGCACCGGGATATCGCATTGGGAACACAGATGGGGGAAATCGGCCACAAACTTTTCATCATCCCCCTCAACCGCAACAAACAAACCACCGGTGTCTTCAATACAGTGCGGGGCCACTTTTTTTAGAAGTTCCCCTTCTTGACGGCATTCTACTGCGCTTCCCTGATCGGAAAAGACATAGCGGCCTCCACTGTGTAAAAGTCCATGATTGGCACCGGATGCGCCGGCATTGATATCGTGATATTCAGCCAGCACGCATTGAACCCCGCGCAGCGCCAGGTCCCGGGCAATGCCGGTGCCGGTAGCCCCCCCGCCGATTATGAGTACCTGGGTGTTCAACACGTTTTCTCCTTCATAAATTCTTAGCCCGGATGTGCGGGCCATTTATTGGAAGTTCTCAATAAATTCGGGCTGTATTAAGAAAATCCCCCTCAATCCCCCTTTGCAAAAGGGGCAAGGTTCGGAATGCCCAGGTTTATTGAGATGTTACCATTTATTCACTGATATTCCTGCGCTTGCCGGACCAAGGCCGTGACGACCTAAAGCCAATACCAAAAAAAACAGGTAGCCGTTCACGGATTCAGAGGTGAACTCAGAACCTGTGAACGCCTATAAAAATAGTATATGGCA
Source organism: Desulfobacterales bacterium (assembly GCA_022013615.1). Next base: position 12,097 of record JAKLQB010000634.1, read on the forward strand.
CATCACAGTAGTTTTTTCCACATAGAATTTTCAAACTTCAATATTTAACAATTTTTGTGTATATATATAAAGGATGCCCAATTTGGGTAGCAATATTGTGTGCTTCGTCAACCCTGCTAATTTCCCGAAAAGGAGAACAAATCATGGCCAACTATGTGGGAGCCCTGGATCAGGGCACAACCAGCAACCGGTTTATCATTTTTGATCACAACGGCCGGATCATTGGTGTGGACCAGAAAGAACATGAACAGATATTCCCCCAGCCGGGCTGGGTGGAACATAATCCTGTTGAAATCTGGCAAAACGCCCAGGAGGTCATTGGCGGGGCATTGGCTAAAGCAGGTATTTCCGGATCGGAACTGGCCGCCATCGGCATCACCAATCAGCGGGAAACCACCCTGATCTGGGACAAAAATACGGGCAACCCTTTCACCAACGCCATTGTCTGGCAGTGCACGCGCACTGACACAATCTGTAAGGAATTAACGCGGGACCAGGGACAAAATCGTTTTCGGGACAAAACCGGCCTGCCCGTCGCAACTTATTTTTCGGGTCCGAAAATCAAATGGATTCTGGACAACGTTCCTCAGGCCCGTGCAGCAGCGGATAAAGGCGAAGCCCTTTTCGGCACCATGGAAACCTGGATCATCTGGTGGCTCACCGGCGGGCCCAATAAGGGGTCCCATGTAACCGATGTGACCAATGCCAGCCGCACCATGCTCATGGATCTGAATTCCCTTCAATGGGACGAACAGATCCTGCAAATCTTGGGAATCCCGCGGCAAATTCTTCCTCGAATTGTGCCGTCCAGTGACACACGCACCTGGGGCATAACTCTAAAAGATGGCCCCTTAAGTGCCGAGATTCCGGTCTGCGGCGCCCTCGGTGATCAGCAGGCAGCGCTGGTGGGGCAAACCTGCTTTAACATGGGGGAAGCCAAAAATACTTACGGAACGGGGTGTTTTCTCCTGCTGAACACCGGCACCACACCAACTCCTTCCCGCCATGGTCTGCTCACAACTTTGGGGTATCAAGTCAATGACCAGCCCCCGGTATATTGCCTGGAAGGATCCATTGCCATAACCGGCGCTTTGGTGCAGTGGTTGCGGGACAACCTGGGCCTGATTTCCAGTGCGCCGGAAATCGACAGGCTGGCCAAAACGGTCGAAGACAATGGCGGCGCTTATTTTGTCCCTGCCTTCTCCGGTCTTTTCGCCCCATACTGGCGTTCCGATGCGCGCGGCGTAATCGTGGGACTTACCCGCTATGTCAACAAGGGTCACATCGCCCGGGCGGTCCTGGAAGCAACCGCCTATCAGACACGTGATATTGTGGAGGCCATGAACAAGGATTCGGGTGTGGAACTGAGCATGCTGAAAGTTGATGGGGGAATGGTGGCCAATGAACTGCTTATGCAATTTCAATCCGATATCCTGGATGTCCCGGTGATACGTCCTGAAGTTTCGGAGACCACCGCTTTAGGCGCGGCCTATGCCGCCGGTCTGGCAGTCGGGTTTTGGTCTGACCTGGAAGAGCTGCGACAGAACTGGGCTGAAGATAAGACCTGGCATCCCGCCATGGCATCGAACGTCAGAGAAAAATACTACCTGGAATGGAAAAAAGCCGTAGATAGGACCTTCAATTGGGTAGAATAAGTAAAGAAGTATGCGTTCAAAGATCGTATGTCATATTACTCCAAAAACTATATCTTAGAAGCTATAGTTACTCGAATGATCCCGCACCCCTGCTTTTCGATTGCCGACGCCACAGCCTCCTGGGTGTTTTGATCTGGAGTCAACGCAATCATATACCCGCCCATCCCACCGCCTGTGAGCTTTGCTCCCAGGGCCCCTTCTTTGAGAGCCAGGTTGCACAGGGAAATCAGCTTTTCGTGGGAAAGCCCCATTTCAATTAAGATTTCGTGATTTTCTGTAATGGCCGTTCCCACTTTCTCCAAATCGCCTGCCTCGATCCCCTTTTTCACTTCATAGACTTGCTCTGTGATGGTTTTGAGGCGACCCCAAAAAAGCTCCGGATCACTTTCCTTCTGTTTTTCGGTAATGCCCCTTAAAGCGGATGTATCGGCCGTGACCCCACTATTGCCTAATACCACCTGGATCGGTTTCTTTATCCTTATTTTATCAAAACTTTTTTGATTGTTTTTCACCTGAAAAAGCATAATCCCACCGTAAGTTGAGGCCGTATTGTCAACCCCGCTCGGGAGACCATGATAGGCAAATTCCCCTTCCCATCCCACACGGTTTATCTCTTCAACGGAAAGGCCCAGGTTGAATTCTTCGTTCAGCGCCCTTGCAAGGGAAACACAACTGGCCGCACTGGCACCTACCCCGCTTCCGGCCAGGAGTGTCCCACCATAGGTGATCTTGATGGGGTTTTTCTTGACGTCGATTTTCATTACTTCAAGAATTCTGTTAATTGATTCTACCTGTTGTTCTTTTTTCTTTTCCTTGTATCCGGGAACTTCACGACGGTTATCTTCCAGGATCCACCCCTCTCCATCAACCCTTTCCACATCTGCCACAGTTTCATAGGGAAGGGCCGAAACAACAGCCGGAACTCCATATAAAACAAATTGATCCCCTATGAGAATTGTCTTGCCAAAACCTGTTCCCCTGCCCACTTTAAACTCCTTTCTAAATACTTCTCCGCACAGATCGGCCTCAGCGGACTAAACTAATTTGGTTATTGTGTCCCAAGAATTTTTTCCATTTCCTCAATTAGCTCTTCTTCCTTACCAACAGCCACTGTGGTGGCGGCGGTCAGACTGTGGCAGGCATCAGAGAACCCACCGAGTCTATTGGTGGCTTCCGGAAGAAATATATTAAGACCCATTGCCCTTCCTGCCCTGATTTCCCTTTCCATATAAGGAGATACCCGCATGGAGATCTTCACCTGATTAAACTCTATGGGGCCGAAGCCCGGGATTTCATTTGGAATCATCTGAAAGCCAGCAATATACCTTTGGGGGTCGATAAAGTCGGTGTCCTGAATAGTTTCACAAAATAACCCGATCATCTTTACTCCCATGGGGGAAAACCGATCTTCCACATGAAACCACTGGATGTGAGCGGATTTTTTTAAAACGCCTCCCTGTAGACGTTGTGCCTCGCTATCAAACGCCTTCGCCTTTATCGCCTCTAATCCCGCCACCATCCGGTCCGACTCTGATGAAACCCCTTCAAGGCAAACCCTCACTCCCATATCCGGTCCTTTTTGGTAATAACCTGCTCCACCCAATATGTCCAGATAGGTGCCCAATTCATCACAGGGTATATTTTCTGTGGATGCTTTCAGAAAATATTGCTCACCTTTTCTAACTTCTTTAATTTCCATCATACCCTGTCGAACCGCTTCCATCATGACCTCACGGTTTTTACTTACCAGCCGGCCATCCACAAAAAACTTGTCCCCCACAGCGCCTAAAGCCGCAATCCATGCCATATCGCGATTGTCCGGATTCATAGCCCGGGCGAAGAGAAAACACGTTGTGGAGGCAGTGATATCCCGATCCCCTTTAAGCCCGTAAAGATCAGGGTCGAGGTTATGTACTTTCGGATCGGTCGAAAACTCTGCCACATGGTGATCCAGAATCAGCGTCAGATTCCTCCCCCTGTTCAGTTCGGAAAGCATTGGGGCGATTCTCCCGGCAAAATCTGCAAAGATGAGGATGCGCCCTTCCTGTTCGTAAATTCTTTTAAGCACTTCAGGATAAGGCTTCTCCAAACAGAAACAGCGAACATCGAACCCTTCCCTTTCAAAGGCCCTGGTGAGTATCGCGCCGGAGCAGAGACCATCAGAATCATTATGGTGGAATATCTGAACGGCCTTATCCGGCCACTGCTTTAACTCCTGGATGGCTTTCTCCATTGCTTTGATTAATTCATTGAACATTCTTGCCTCTTCACGCCTGCGCTAAATCACTCAGTAAGGGGAGATCACTGGTAATTATGCCATCCACATCCATCTGGATCATCCGTTGATATTCCCCCGGAGAATCGACATTATAGGGAAACACCCTGATTCCTTCTTCACGCATTATTTTTACCTGATCATATTGCAATTCACGACAATTAGGATGCCAGGAAAATGCCTTCAATCTGATGCAGAGTTTCACATTATCCCCTTCTGCCGGATATTTTGAAATCACTGCAATGGCCGGGGCGTCCTCCATCGGCGCAACATTCTCCAGGATTTTCCATTCAAAACTGGAGATGAGAACAGAAGTGAACACATTTTTTCGTCGCACCAGTTCTACCACCTGTTTTTCTATGGCATCAGGTGGATGATGAGCTTCATAGGCATTGGATTTGATTTCAATATTAAGCAAAGCGCGGCCGCGGACCAGATCCAATACTTCCTCCAATTCAGGTAAACGCTCACCAGCAAAACGAGGATGAAACCAGCTGCCAGCATCCAGTTCTTTAAGCTCTTTAAGTGTGTAACTGTTGACTTGTCCATGCCCATCAGTAGTGCGCTCCAGGGTAGCATCGTGAATGACAACCATCTTTCTATCCCTGGTCAGCATTACATCCAGTTCTATCATCTGCGCGCCTATATCAAGTGCCGCGCCAAAAGCAGCAAGAGTATTTTCAGGGTATTTTGTTCTGTATCCCCTGTGAGCGATTATCAGTGGTCGTTTGAAGGTTGTTAGTTTCACAGGTTTCAAAAACATTGGCAGATTTGTTGAGAAAGAAAAACGGGTATTTCGCCGTTATTTTAATTACTTATCGATACGCTTCCCACTTTTCTTATCAAAGATATGTATATTTTTGGAGGAGACAACAAGGGGTAAGATGGTGTTTTTTTCAAAAGGATGCATGGCGGGAAGACGAACCGTTAAACGAGCTTTATCCTCTCCGAAATGTCCGTAAACAAGTGTATCAGCCCCAAGGATCTCCACATGATCTACTTTTAAATGCATCATACCGGCTCGTTCCCCGGCAAGGTCGCAATGCTCGGGCCGAATTCCCAGGATGACCTCCTGTCCTCCATGGCTGGGAATACCTCCATTTTGAAGTGGTAAACGAATGGCCCCAGGGAGTTCAGCCCATTGACCATCGGCACTCAATGGAACCGGGAGAAAATTCATTCCCGGCGAACCGATAAACCCTGCAACAAATCTGGTAGCAGGCCGTTCGTAAATTTCCAACGGCGAACCAACCTGTGCCGCATAACCATTGTCCATGACAATTAAGCGATCACCAAGCGTCATGGCTTCTACCTGGTCATGGGTGACAAAAATGCTGGTGACCTTCAGATCTTCCTGAAGTCTCCTGATTTCAAGGCGCATCTGGACTCGTAATTTGGCATCAAGATTGCTGAGTGGTTCGTCAAATAGAAAGACCTTTGGTTCCCGCACAATACATCGGCCCATGGCAACACGTTGCCTCTGACCGCCCGAAAGTTGTCTGGGCTTGCGATCCAGGAATTCGGTTATTTCTAAAATTTTTGCAGCATTATGAACTCTTTTTTCTATTTCCTCCTTTGGCATCCGGCGTATCTTGAGACCGTAAGCCATGTTTTTATATACGCTCATATGAGGGTAAAGCGCATAATTTTGGAATACCATGGCAATATCCCGATCTGCCGGTTCCAAATCATTCACAACGGCCCCATTGATTGCGATTTCCCCTTTCGTAATGACCTCAAGTCCGGCAACCATGCGGAGCAAGGTAGACTTGCCGCAGCCCGAGGGACCCAGGATGACTATAAACTCGCCGTCTTTGATATCACAGCTTATACCGTGAATCACCTCGGTTTTTCCAAACGTTTTGTATACATCCTTTATACTCACATCTGCCATAATCAAGCCCTTATTTTTCGGTTTCTGTCATACCTTTAACAAACTGCTTCTGCATGAAGATAACAACTAACACGGGCGGGATCATTGCCAGCATGGTAGAGGCCATGATGATCTGCCATTCTGCTTGCCCCTCTCCCACGTCTAACATCCGTTTGATCCCGATTAGAAGCGTATAATAACTCTCATCATTGGTAATCAGTAAAGGCCATAGATACTGATTCCACCCATAAATGAAAAGGATTACAAACAGGGCAGCAATAGAGGTGCGGGACATGGGCAACAGGATATCAAAGAAAAAACGGATAGGCCCACCTCCATCAATCTTTACCGCCTCGCACAACTCATCCGGGACTGTCATAAAGAATTGGCGGAACAGAAAAGTGGCTGTGGCCGAAGCAATCAGGGGAAAAATCAGCCCTGAGTACGAATCAAGTATCTTCAAATCGGCTGCAACTTCATAAGTTGGCAAAATCCGCACTTCCACGGGCAACATCAATGTGATAAAAATCATCCAAAAGAAGAACATTCGGAATCGAAATTTGAAATAGACAACAGCATAGGCGGATGTCAGGGAAATAGCGATTTTTCCAATTGTGATTCCAAGCGCCATAATCAGGCTGTTCAACATCATGGTACCTACGGTTGCTCCAACATCCCTTGGTCCCACATTGAGGGCTCGACTGTAATTTTCTACCAGATGACTCCCGGGCAAAAGCGAAAAATTTGATGTTATTTCATCCAATGAGTGAGATGAGGCCACAAAAGTCACATAAATGGGAAAGATAAGAAGCAACATGCCCGAAATTAGCACTGCATGGGTTAAAAAAGTAAGCCAAGGGCGATGTTCAACCATAAATAACTCCTTTAGTAGTTCACTTTTCTCTCAATATAACGAAATTGAATCACTGTAAGGGAGATAACGATAATCATCAGGACAACAGATTGGGCTGCGGAACCGCCTAAATCCAGACCGAGAAAGCCATCGTGATAGACTTTATATACCATGATGTTTGTCGCATTATTGGGTCCACCATCAGTTATCACGTGGATCACGCCAAAGGTGTCGAAGAAGGCATACACAATATTCATCACAATTAAAAAGAAGGCGGTGGGTGACAATAGAGGAAAAGTAATGGTCCAGAAACGTTTTAGCGGTGAAGCGCCATCAATCGCAGCCGCTTCGATAAAAGGCTTGGGGATTGCCTGAAGTCCGGCCAGAAAAAACAGGAAATTGTAAGAGATTTGCCGCCAGGCCGCTGCAATGATCACCAGGAACATTGCCTGCCCCCCATTCAGACTGTGATTCCATTCATACCCTAAGATTTTCATATAAAGGGCGATGATCCCCACAGTTGGGTTAAAAAGGAAATACCACAATACCCCAGCTACCGCGGGAGCCACGGCATAAGGCCAGATAATCAATGTCTTGTATCCAGTCGCGCCTTTAATGACACGATCGGCCATAGCAGCCAGGAGCAGGGAAATGGACATGGCAATGACCGCAACCAATAAACTGAAAACCGCGGTCACATATATGGAGTGGAGGTAGATTTCATCGGTAAAGATATAGACAAAGTTGGCTAAACCGACAAAAGTGGATGAGAGTCCAAAAGGATCTTCCTGCAAGACTGATTGGTAGACTGCCTGTGAGGCTGGCCAGATAAAAAAAACAAGTGTGATAGCGATTTGCGGAGCGACCAGGAGATAAGGCAGGAATTTATGCTTGAAGACAACTCGCTTTTCCATAGGAAGTCCTTCAACTGCATCGAGGAGTAACTGGACTCACCCAGCAAAATGGGTAAGTCCAGTTTATCAGGCAGCTCTATTTATTCGCCTTTTCAAACTTCCGCAACAATTTGTTTCCCGCTTTGACAGCATCGTCAAGCCCCTGCTGAGCGGTTTTTTTACCGGCAAAGATGGCTTCCAGGTCGCCATAGATGATGTCGCGTACTTGCACATAGTTGCCGAACCTTAAACCCTTGGAATTCTCGGTAGGTTTATTGAGAGTCATCTGCTTCAACGCGGTTTCCATCCCTGGGTCCTTTTCGTAGACGCCCTGTTCCTTTGTCAATTCATAAGCCGCCATGGTAATGGGTAAATATCCTGTGAACTGGTGCCAGTCAGCCTGCACTGCGGGCGAGGAGAGATAGGTGAAGAAAGTGGCCACGCCTTTGTATTCTTCAGGAGAATGACCGGCCATTACCCAAAGGCTTGCCCCGCCAATGATAGTGTTTTGAGGAGCCCCTGGCGCATCCGGCCAATAGGGGAGCATACTGGTACCAAAATCGAACTTACAGGTCGTCTTAAACCCTGCATACCCTGCTGAGGATTCGGTGTACATTGCAACTTCTTCCGAAGAAAACTTGGCATTCCCCAGGTTACGTCGCCCACCGTAGATAAAAATCTTCTCTTTCTGCCAGTCAGCCAGTTGCTGAATATGCTTTACATGCAGAGGACTATTGAATACAAACTCGGTATCCAACCCGCCAAATCCATTGGCTTTGGTTCCAATGGGCACATTATGCCATGCGCTGAAGTTCTCTAATTGGATCCAGGATATCCATGCTGTTGAGAAGCCAGTATAACCAACCTCAACCAATTTCCTCGCATAGTCAGCCACCTCGGGCCAGGTTTTTGGTGGTTTATCGGGATCAAGCCCTGCCTTTTTGAAAGCTTCCTTATTATAATAAAGGACGGGTGTCGAACTGTTGAATGGCATGGACAGCATCTTGCCTTCACCGGTAGTGTAGTATCCGGTCACTGTAGGGAGATAGACCTTTGGATCAAATGGGAGCCCTGATTCAGCCATCACCTCATAAACCGGCTTAATCGCTCCCTTGGCCGCCATCATGCTCGCAGTTCCCACCTCAAAGACCTGGAGAAAATGTGGGGGGCTCTTAGCGCGAAACGCAGCAATCCCGGCAGTCATGGTATCGGCATAGTTTCCTTTATAGGTCGCAACCAACTTATAATCACCCTGTGACTTGTTAAAGCCGTCTGCTATGGCATTGACTTTTTCACCAAGCCTTCCGCCATGGGCATGCCACCAATTGATCTCAGTGATTGCCTGCGCCGCAGTAACTGAGACGCCAAGGACAAAAACAGCAACTACTAATAAAAATCTGTACTTTTTCATTTAATACCCTCCTTTTCCTTGCAGTTAACAAAAGAAACAACATCCCCTACTCTGCTTTTACACCTCCTTTCTTTTTTTACCAAAATCCACAGTAGTTGTTAGTTTACCGCTAAACTTACAATAAGATTATGTAATCAGGTATTCTCACTTTTGTCAATCTCTTTTTTGGAATCATTTTATCTTTTTTGAGATCCAATTTTTCAACTTTATCGTACTTTAGAAGTTGAACCCCTTACCACTAACTCCGTTTCAAAAATGATCCTTTTTTTCTCCCCACTACCCCGTATGAGCGTTTCTGCCGCCGTCTTCCCCATATCATAGTACGGCCATTTGATAGCTGTTATGGGCGGATCCAGCAAAGGCATTATTTCGCTATCAATATAACAAATGATTGAAATATCTTCTGGTACACTTAAACCCGAATCCTTAACTGCCTTCAAACAGGCCGGCCCCATTTCGTAACCCCCGAGAAAAAAGGAAGTAATTGAAGGATTATTTTTAAGTAGGGTCCTGGTTTTTTCATATGCCATTTGATAATCATAGTCAGCATATGAAATAATATTCGCATCAGAACTGATTTTAAAATCCTTAAGAGCTCTCTTATATCCTTTTATAATCTTTGATGTAACTGTCGCCTTTGAAGTACCTGCAATCAGGGCGACCTTCCTGTGTCCTAAAGAAATTAAATGTGATACGCCTTTATAGGCGTCATTTTCGTAATCCACACCCACATAATTAATGTCTGCGTTTCCCCAATAATAGTGAAGTGTGACGAAATTGAATTTCAACTCATTCAGGTTTTCAATGTAGTTGTTTACGAAATGCTGGGTCGTATACCGCGTATTGAATATTAACAAACCGTCCACCGCTTTTTGTCTTACAATTTGATTGATTGGCCTGTCTCTGTACAATTTTCTGCCACCGGAAAATAAAACAAGATCAAGCCCCATTTCATTGAGGACGTCCTGGATTCCTGCGACCATCTCAATGATTGTGTAATTTCGAAATATGGGCATCTCAAATGGAATAAAAAGACCAATAGAATTCGTTTTACCTGATGCTAACCTTTTGGCAGTCAGGTTCGGATTGTAGTCCAATCTCCTGATCGTTTCGAGAACACGCTCCCTTGTTCCCTGACTCACTCTCGATCCCTCAGCATTATTTATTACCAGTGACACAGTGGTATGAGAGACGCCGGCTAATTCAGCTACTTTTTTGAGCGTCATATCCTTCAAGAATATCTCCTTAATTTTCGTTGACTTATCGTAAAATGGGTCTTATATGGAAGCACAGACATTTGATTTTCCAAAAACTAACCTGATGTATTAACGTTCTACCTGTGCGGTTAAAACCTGCACCTAAGATACTGGCTTATTTTGGGAGATTTTTCACTCCCAAAATCAATTTAGCGCTAAACCAATAATACTATTGTGTAAATACGCCGTCAAGCGAGAGAAGCAGGGTTTGGTTTCTCAACACCTGACATCCTGATATTTTGGGCTTGATCTCTTCAAAATAGCAGTAGTATGGTAGGTGTGTTACACATCCTGTTAATTTACGGGATCATTGGTTCAATCCACTGGAACGGGAGAAAATCCATGAAAAAACAGACGCATATCGAACACCGCATTCAGGCTATGATACTGGGTATGTTCGCGGTTCCGATCTCTTATCTGTTGAAAATGAAAGTCGGATACAAAGTCTGTCTTTATCTTTGGACGGCTTTTTATTTGTCGTTAAGTTCATATGGATTCACCCAGGAATGCTCTCCTGTACCCCAACTGCATCAGGAAACTCCCAGAGAAATCAGCAGAGGCTTGATAAACATAAAAAACTATCGGTTGGGACCTGTAATTCCCGGACTACAACAAGGCGCCGTACCCCAGGGGCTAAGTTATTCGAAGAAATATAATTTGATATTTATTTCCTTCTATTTTGACAAACATATTCCTTCGTTAGTATCGGTCATCGATAGGTCCAACAGCACAACCATTTGTACTTTTGCTTTGAAAGAGTCTTTAAACTCCTTTCATTACGGACATGTCGGCGGATTAACAGTTAATGATAACTTTGTCTGGGTTTCCTCAAATGGAAAATTATACAAATATAAAATTTCAGATATAATCAAAAGCACACCGTCAAGAGCATTAGTGCCTATTAGTGTAACTGAAACAGAAACGAAAGCTTCTTTTGTGACATATTATCAAAAGGTTTTATTTGTTGGTGAGTTTGCTTATGGAAGCAAATACAAGACAAAAAATTCGCATCATATAGAGAACAGAAACGGCGTTAAACATTATGCCTGGGTATGTGGGTACAGTATGAATAAAGAGAGGAATGGTTTGAAGTATATCCTTTCAATTCGGCAGAAAGTTCAAGGAATTTGTATCACTGATAAATATATTTTTCTAAGCATATCATACGGGAGAAGGAACAGAAGTATAATTGAGATTTACAAAAACCCTCTTCAGGAGCAGCCACACAGGACCGTAACGTTAGAAAATGGACTGAAAGCTCCTTTATGGTATTTAGATGGAAAGAACATAATAAGAGAGATTGATTTTCCGCCGATGTCAGAAGGCATTACAATTATCGATGGCAAACTCGCTGTGTTACCGGAATCCGGGGCCGAGAAATATCAAAATGGCGGTTTGGGTCCTTTAGATCATATTATTCTAATTGACTTGGAAGAATATCCTTAGATTTCAAATAATCAGATAGCCTGGGGATTTTTCAGCGATCATTCATGAGCGATAGCTGATATAACCAGCAGTCAAGAAAAACCCATGAAAATAGCAGTAACAGCGGATGTACACCTCGGAATCAGGGATGACCACCCGGAACGGTATAGTGCCCTGGAGAATATTTTTGAGCAGATTGAGGCCGAAAACATTAAAACCCTGCTAATAGCAGGTGATCTTTTTGACAAGGGGTTCCGCAACTACTCGGAGTTCGAGAGACTCTGCAGGAAATATCCTGATGTCCAGCTTCATATCATCCCAGGCAACCATGATCCTGATATCAGCGGGAAGAGCATCGTCGGGGAGAACATCCACATCTATACTGCTCCCACCACCATGGAGATTGACTCTGCCACATTCCTCCTAATCCCGTATGAGGAGAATGCAAAGATGGGCGAGAAGATCGCCGAGGCTGAGAAGGAAATCAAGGGGAAGCAATGGGTCCTGGTTGCTCACGGCGACTACTGCGGCGGCTCAAGGGAGCTGAACCCCCTGGAGCCCGGGACCTATATGCCACTTTCGAGGAAGGACATTAAAAGGTTCAACCCCCGGACTGTGTTCCTCGGTCACATCCACAAGGCGTCCAGCCAGGACAATCTCCACTATGTCGGCTCCCCCTGCGGACTGGACATCAACGAAACAGGAAAAAGAAGATTCCTTGTCTACGACACTGCCAGCGGAAGCGTCGTAGACAAGGCTGTGTTAACGGATGTCCTTTACTTCAATGAATCCTTTGTTATCGTGCCCCTGGCCGACGAGGTCTCACTTCTCAAGCAGGAGATCGAAAGGAGGATCGAGTCCTGGCACATCGACCATTCTGATCACCCGAAGGTCCGTGTCCGGGTTGAGGCCAAGGGCTACGCTACCGACAGAAGCGCAATACTGACAGCACTCGATCAGGGGTTCGAGGGGTTCAGATACTATAAGGATGAGGGTCCGAGGATCGACAGCTTATCGATAAGTTCAGACCGTCAGCGTAATGCCATAGCCGAACGGGCAATAAAACTCTTAGATGAGCTCGACTGGAACTTCGGTGGCAATGAGCCGAAAAGGGAACAGGTAGTTATCGTTGCCCTCTCCGTGATCTACGGCGATTGAGGTGTTATGATGGCCATAAGGATTGACAGGATCAAGGTGAACAGGGGCGGCCCCCTTGACAGTGATTTCGAGCTGGAGCCCGGAGATCTGAACCTGATTTACGGCCATAACGAGACTGGCAAGACATACATCGTGGAATCCGCGATCAGCCTTCTCTTCAGGACGGGCAGGAGAGCTCCCGTCAACTGGAACCTGCGGGAATGGGACCTTGCCGGCAGAATCGTCGTCTCTGGCCTGGAGGATAACCCGGTATTCTTCACCAAAACGAGCAGCAGGCTCGAAGACTACTGGGAAGAAACCAGCAAAGGACTGCCACAGGACTTCTCCAGGCTGCTTGTGGTCCGCGCGGGGGAAACAAGCCTTTCAGGGGAGACTAATGGCGTCGGCAGAAGTATTCTCAAGGACTACCTGTCTGGCGAAGGAATGCTGGATACCATAAGGGAAAGAATTTCCCAAACCATCCAGAGGGCTTCTGTTGAACACAAATCCATCCTGGGAGACAAACGCGGCGAAATAAAGAATCACCTGGAAGCTCGAAGCAGGCTTGAACAGCTTGACAATCTCATAGAGGACGTCAACCGTGGCTACGCCACAGGGGCCATCCACTCCCTGCGGAAGGACAAGGACCAGATAGAGGCAGAACTCGTAGAATTAGGGAAAGCAAAGCGCCACTATGCCGCACTACTCCACCGGGATCTCCAGACCATAGGGTCCCGGTCCTCAGGGCTTCCAGGCGAAGAGAAGTGTGCCGAGATCGAGACACAGATCGGCGTCTACAACGAGAAGAAAGCCAACCGTGACAGCCTGGAAGAGGATTTGAAGCAACTAAAAGCAATCAGCAACGACTACTTGTGGATCGAACAAGCCCTGCAGAATTACCAGGAAATTATGAGCAAACAACAGATAATCAGGCCTAGCCCTGTCTTCCTCATCCTTGCTGCCATCTCCTTCGCTGCTGCAGTAACCTCGGGATTCTTCGACCTGAAATGGGGGCTTGGTGTCGGCGCACTTGCCGCCCTTGTTTTTTCCTGGCTTCACCTTTCAGGCAGGTGGAAAGCTCACGAATCAGTTGCGGGGGACAGCGACGAGTTGGAAAAACTGAAATCTGAGTTTCAGAACAGGTTCGGCAAGACTCTCACAGACAAAGCGGTTATCCAAAACCAACTGGAAGCGCTGAAAAGGGACCATTTCCGGGCCGAACAACTCCACGAAAACGTGGCCAAGTTGAACCAGGAGATGATCTCCGTCGAGGGAAGGATTGCAGGCGCACTCCAGGAATACACCAATCAAAGGTTCACCCCGGACAACTGGCAAAAAGAGGTGGCGAGCCTCAGAGCCAGGCGGATTTCGCTCGAAAATCAAATACACGACATGGAGAATAAGATCGCTTCCCTTGACGTCCCACTGGATCAGTACCTGGATAATGATCCCGGAATCACATGGGATTCCGACAGGGGCTCTTTTCTTGAAAAGGAAATAGAAGACATCCGGGACAAGATTGACGTTGAGATAAGGGAACTTGACTCCCTAAAATCCCGCGTCGCCCAGGAGACGAACGGGAACAGCACCGAGAACTGGGAAGACCTCCTGACAGCTCTCCATGAGAAAAGGGAAAGCGCGGCCAGAGAATACAGGGAAATAACGGCAGACGTCCTTGGAAAGATACAGGTCTACACTGCCTTGCAGGAGTTTCGCGAACAGGAGACCGAAAGGATCAAAAACGGCCTCATGCAACAGCCTTTGACTGAACCCCTGTTAACCATCACGGGGCGCTACAACAGGATAGACCTTGACGACGATGATCTCATCCTCTCGGACCAGAACGACAATAGCTTCTCCCTTGCTAATATGAGCACAGGCGTAAGAGAACAGGTATTCCTCGCCTTAAGGCTTGGCTTCGCATCCATTGGCATGAAAGGTGAAACAGCTTTTCTGATGCTGGATGACGCTTTCCAGCACTCCGACTGGATCCGCCGGAATAACCTGATCGACCAAACCCTCAGTCTGGTAAAGGCTGGCTGGCAGGTTTTCTACTTCACCATGGACGACCACATTAGGGACCTGTTCCTGAAAGCAGGAGAGAAAGTGGGGGATGGATTCACGAGCCTGGAACTGTGCTGATAGAAGCACGGACGTCAAGATAAAAACAATTTCTTGTCTGTTACCATCTGTTCTTCTATAATCAGAAAAATGAAACCTCTTGAACAGTTCCCTGAGCATTCCATAAGAAAAATCGATTATGTGCTCACAGATATAGATGACACGCTTACAATAAAGGGGCGTCTTCCTTCGGTTGTCTTTGTAGCAATGGAACGATTGCGCAAGGCGGATATACGTGTCATTCCCATTACGGGTCGGCCTGCCGGATGGTGTGATCATATTGCCCGCATGTGGCCTGTGGACGGTGTCGTGGGAGAAAATGGGGCGCTTTATTTCTGGTTTGATGAAGATGAACGAAAACTGAAAAAGCGATTCTTCGATCCTGAGGACGTCCGGGCTGATAAACGGCAACGCCTCAAGCGCATCCGTGAAGAAATACTGGCATCGGTTCCGGGCTCCTTTGCTGCCAGCGACCAGCACTATCGGGAGACAGACCTGGCCATAGACTATTGCGAGGATGTGCCACCTCTTGACCGAAGAGCGGTGGACCGGATATGTGAAATCTTCAAGAAATACAGTGCAACCTGTAAAGTCTCATCTATCCATGTCAATGGATGGTTCGGCACTTATGACAAGCTCAAGATGACGAAAATCTTCGCGCAGGAACGATTGGGGCTA
>JAKLQB010000635.1 GCA_022013615.1 Desulfobacterales bacterium
ATCAATACCTGCCCACATGCGTTTGCCTGCCTGCCAGGTGCCCATGATGATAGGCGTAATTTTTACATCTGACATTCCGAGCGAGCGTAGCTTCATATTTATCACCAGCCTTTTGGCAACTTATACTGTGCGCGGCCTTAAATTGCGTTTCTTTATCAATTGGATTATCAGTTGTCCATAGCACGTCGTTTATTATTGGAGTGATGGAGTGATGGAGTACTGGACTGATGGGCCTAAAAGGACTTTTTGACATTTCAAAACTATTGTTTCAATACTCCAATTCTCCAATACTCCAGCCTTAAATATTTTGATCATATCCAAGAATTAGAAAGCTAAAATTATAACCGTTTAAGGTATAGCATCCCCTTGGTCATTGGCGCTTATAGCAACCTGTTTGTCAAGTCCTTTATTCGTGTCTTATAATTTTGAGTAATTTGACAAAATATGTTATAGGGAAAGACAGTATTACCCTAATTGAGCGATACTCAACTTGGTCACGGCACCTGCCTGGCCGGCTCACCCGGAGTGGTTGGCCAAGTTTCTTGAAGTGCTGGGGACGAAGATTGAGCCATAACCTTTAACTGGAGAACATATGTTTGAGCGCATAAAAGCGGCTAAGGAACGACTGCAAGATCACGCAAATATCACTCCGATTATGACTTCTCGAACGCTCAACAGGCTGGTGGGAGTGGAAGTGTATTTAAAGTGCGAGAACTTTCAGAGGATGGGTGCGTTCAAGTTTCGTGGGGCTTTCAACGCCATGTCTCGGCTTTCAGATGCTGATAAAGCTCGAGGGGTCATTACCTACTCCTCAGGAAACCATGCACAGGCAGTCGCACTTGTGGGAACATTACTGGGAATCAGGACCACGGTAGTAATGCCGAATGATGCACCCACTACAAAACGCGTTGCCACTGAAGAGTATGGTGCAACCGTTGTCGAGTACGATCCTCAAAAAGCGACCCGTCAAGAGATTGCAAAGGCTCTTGCAGTCGAGCACGGTTATGCAATAGTACCGCCTTACGATCACTTAGACGTTATCGCGGGCCAGGGAACAGCCGCTCTGGAGTTGTTTGCAGAAATCAAGACACTCAATATGCTGCTGGTTCCTTGTGGCGGCGGAGGACTCCTGAGTGGGTCGGCCATTGCCAGCAAAGCCATTGATCCATCCTGCCGGGTTGTTGGCATTGAACCTGAACTGGCCGATGACGCTACAAAATCCTTTCATACAAAGACACTCCACACTGTCAGAAATCCACCCACCATTGCCGATGGAACTCGTACGCCTTCTCTTGGAGAGGTGACGTTTCCATTGGTCTTGAAGTATGTTGATGATATGAGAACGGTATCGGAAACAGATATTATTGAAGCGGTGAAGTTCCTGTTTTATAGGATGAAGCTGGTGGTGGAGCCTTCAGGCGCTCTGGGAGTGGCAGCCTTGTTAAGCCGTAAGGTATCACCGAAGGGGCAAGTCGGCGTCATAATAAGTGGCGGCAATATCGATGCAGACACTATGACTTTGATATTAAACACTTGAAACGAACCAGTTACCAAAACGTTAACAAGTGTTTTTAGGCACTTTATAAAACAGGCAGATCTTTCCACATTGATCGAACAAAATCCCCCTCGATCCCCCTTTATTAAAGGGGGAAGCATAAGTCCTCCCCTTTTGTAAAGGGGAGATAGAGGGGATTTATTAGTACCTTTTGGCTCAGTCAGGGTAATACGGAGATAAGATGGTTCAAGACACTGTTTCCCCGCTGGAAAAGGTTATTAATGATACAATTCAGGGCTTGCCCTTATATATCCATCCCTACAGACAACCTAAGGTATGGGGGGTAAAGGGGATAGGCGAATACTGGTATGGCGCTGAGTCCGGAGAAAAAAGTTCAACGGTTCATGTTGGAGAAGATGCTGTTCGCCTGGCGGACATAGTCAAGGCTATTCCGGAAAAAGTACTCGGAAAAAAAGTAATTGAAAGCTTCGGTAAAACTCTTCCGCTTGTCAAAATACTGACCCCTAAAGCAAGGCTTTCCGTTCAATTTCACGGCACCAAAAACGAACTCTGGATAGTGACGGGCATCGATAAATCAATAGCTGGAGAAAAACCGGCACTCATTGTTGGGTTTAGTCTTGAAGCCGTTAAAAAATATTCAGGCAGGGTCGCTGAAAAGTACGGAGAGCTTTTAAAAAGTTACGGAGAAGCCCTCAATAAGCTCATCAAACTTCTTGAGAGCAGTGATCGCGGCAAACAGGCCCTTGAAAACTCTAAAAATGCTGCCTTAGCGGCAGAAACTGTAAAAAACTATGTTCCAGGCACACGGGAACTCGTAGTAAAGCTGGATACATCGCGAAAAAGAGTGGAATGGTTTTACAACTACCGCGTGATCAAGATCGGGGATGTTATTCCAATACCGTCCGGAACATTGCATGCGTTAGGCCCCGGAATTGAAGTCGTGGAGCCTCAAATACCAGGACCCACGCAATCTCTTGAAGACGGTGAGACCTATCCTGTCAGGTATTGTTTTCCGGGATACGAAAGACCCGGAGTCGAAAAAATGCTGGATATTGATAGGGCTGCAGAAATGAGCCCAGGTTTTACTGAAGAAGCTCTTCCTGAAATTATTAAACATGAAAATGGTTGTGTTGTGGAGCGCCTGCCCGGGAAATTCGAAGATAAAGGGCTTGAGGTTCACAGGATAATAATGGACCAAGGAGCAGTTCTTGAGATCACGGATATTCTTAGTTTCCACACTATAGTCAGTGTGGAGGGCGAGGCCAGGATCATCACAAAAGATTCAGAATACCCTGTGCCTAAAGCCAGACCGAACGGAGAAATGCTCATAATTCCGGCGTCTTCAGGGCCGTACGGAATAATAGCAGAAGACAGTGCGCAGATCATCGACACATTCACGCCAGAGAAAAGGAATCGAATCGGTTGAGACAGGTCAGGCTACCTTTGAAAAACCACTGAATTGGTCGCGTTCGGGGTCCATTGTAAATCCGTACCGGTCTTCACCGTTGAACTTGAATTCTATATGTGAGGGGTCGATTGTGCCGTCGGCAGATGCGTTCTGATGAATTGTGAAGTAGACCGTTGCCGTTGAAGCCTC
>JAKLQB010000636.1 GCA_022013615.1 Desulfobacterales bacterium
ACTTGTTGTTAATGACCCCGGATGGCAACCTTTCTGAATTTATGCGCCATTTTAACATCTCCTATACATCCGCATTCAACCGCCGACATGACCGTGTTGGCCATCTTTATCAAGGAAGATATAAAGCCTTTCTGATCGATGCAGATAATTATCTTTTGGGGGTATCCCGTTATATTCATCTCAATCCGATTCGGATCAAAGGTTTTTCAAGGAAAACAGATAAAGAGATATTGGATGTCCTTTTACAAAATGAAACGAGTAGCTTAATAGGGTATTTCTATATGAGAAAAAGGGATGATTTTGTGAACTACGAGCCTGTATTGGATTATATGGGTGGAGATAATCGGAAAGGTAGGCAGGGATATCGTCGATTCATTCAATGGGGGATTAAGCAGAGGACAAAAAATCCTTTAGAGTTAGGAAAAGGAAATGGGATCATTGGAGAAGCTGATTTTGTTAAATGGATCAAAGAAAAGTTTTTGAGTACGGATACATCCAAAAGGGAGCAACCTGCTTTGAGGGAATTAAGAAAAGAGTTTAAGCCGGAAGAACTGATTGAGCATTTTGCTCACCTGATTGGGAAAAGAAAGGAGGATATTTGTCAGCGGGGCAAGAAAACCTTAGAAAGATCAATGCTGATGGAATTTATTTATCGCTTCTGTCATATTACCCAACCGGAGATTGGAAGGTTGGTGGGAGGGATAGATTACAGTGCAGTTAGTCAGGCCAGGAAGAGGTTGCGGGTGAGGTTGGAGGAAGAACCAAAATTAAAGAAGAGATTTAATAAATTAAGTGATCAATTGTTTCAATTGTCAAGAGGAAAGATTTGACCCCAATCCCATGCTCTCTTTAAGCTTGCGAGCGGCCTCAAGAACTGCCTTTGGATGTTGCGGATAGGTCCCACACCGGCAGAGGTTACCTGCGAGGGCATCTTTAATGTCCTCTTCGATCGGATTGGGTTGGCGGTCGAGAAAGGCTTTTGCCGTCACAACAAAACCCGGAGTGCAGTAACCGCATTGCATTGCATGATTTCTGACATAAGCTTCAATAAGAGGATGTCTTTTCGACTCAATTCCCTCAATTGTCTCTATGATTTTTCCATCACATTCAATGGCCAACGTCATGCATGAAAGGACAGACCTTCCGTCCATGATCACTGTACAGGAGCTGCATGCTCCTCTATCGCAAAACATCTTAGTGCCTGTAAGCCCGATTTTTTCATGTATCAGGTAATACAAAGTCCATTCGGGTTCAACCTGGATATGATATTCCTGCCCATTAATTGTGAGACGGATTTGGCCTTCAGGTGTAGGAAGAGGTTGTGCCTTGTGCTGTTCCAGAACGTGAGTTTTGAGCGCCTCAAGGCTATCATACTTCAGAGCGCAATAGGGGCAAAAATATGAATAGGTTGTTTGACTCATCCCAAAATACCTCCTGATTACCGAACGTTATCCTCTGATTCCCCTGAGACTTCTCAAGAATATGGATTGACTGATTCGCGTTTCGTATTCACTCCCGAAGTATTTTAAACTATCCAAGACTGGCACAGGAGCCGACTGCCCGAGGCCACACAAGGAGGAAAGCCTCATCATTTCTGATAAGGCCTCCAGAACATCTATATCTTCGGCTGCACCCTCCCCATTAACGATTTTTCCCAATGTCTCCACCATGATTCTAGTCCCGTCACGACAGGGCATGCACTTGCCGCATGATTCTTCAGCAAGAAACCTAAGGGTCTGATAAACCACCCCAATAATGTCTCTGCTTTGGTCAAAAACCGTCACTGCCCCAGAACCAAGGGCCGTCTCATAAGCGAGAGGGGTCTTTAGCATATTCCCCGGGATTAACTTTCCAGCAGCTCCCCCAACTTGAACTGCCTGAATAGCATTCCCCTTTGCCAAATCTACAACCAATTCCCTGAGCTCGCTACCTAAGATCAACTCGTAGACACCAGGCCTTTCAATGTCCCCGCTTACCGAAAACACCTTTGTCCCACTGTTTCCATTCATCCCAATCCCATTGAACCAATCTCCACCATTGAGGATAATCTGGGGAATATTCATCAGAGTTTCAACGTTATTAATAATGGTCGGTTTTCCAAATAATCCCTTTTTTGGCGGGAAGGGTGGTCTGTATCGAGGCTCACCCCGTTTTCCCTCAATGGACTCCATGAGAGCACTCTCTTCACCACAAATGTATGCACCAGCCCCTTCAATAATATCAATCTTCAGCAAGTCCAGAAACCCCTGCTCCGCTGCTTGGGTGACAGCGTTTTCTATCCGATCCAAAAGATAGTGGTATTCTTGTCGGAGATAGATGTATGCCTGGCGAGCGCCTAAGGCGTAGCTGGCAATGGCAATCCCCTCAATAAGAGTAAATGGGTCGTTTTCGAGAATGTATCTATCCTTAAATGCGCCAACTTCTCCCTCATCTGCATTGCATATGATGAATTTCTGATCACTCCCGGTCTTTTTAGCCAATTCCCATTTCAGTCCACAAGGAAACCCGGCCCCTCCGCGACCGCGTAATCCAGAGGCAATTACCTGCTCTATGACCTCCTGCGCGGTCATCTTCTTCCGCACCTTTTTGAAGGCCTTGAAACCATCTCTATCTAAATGACTGGATATATCATCCGGGTCTATGACCCCGCAATTTTTCAAAACAATCCGCTTTTCTGGCATTGGTCAACCTCCGTTGCCTTTTACGAATATGACTTCAATACCTTCAAGATTTTGTCCGAGGTAAGGTTTCCATGAACATCGTTGTCAATTAGCATAGCCGGGGCCTTATCGCAGGCGCCGATGCAGTTCGTCAACTCAAATGAGAACTTACCATCAGCGGTAGTTTGCCCCGGCCCGATTCCCAATGCCTTTTCCACAACCTCAACAATCATGGGCGCATCCTTCAGATAGCACGGAAGGCTTTTGCAGATCCTGATAACATTTCTCCCTAAAGGCCTCGTGGAAAGAAAGGAGTAAAAAGTTGCCACCCCATACACTTCACCGACACTTATATTCAAACTCTGAGCGATTTCGGGGATGACCTTCGAGGAAACAGATCCGGACGTGGTTTGCTCACTTTTTAGCATCCTGAGAAGCTTGTACCGATTATTACCCTCACCATTTCTCTCCCCTTGCCTTGCTTCCAGGCCTTCCTTTTTTTCGTTCCCCTCAGGGAGATAGCTCGGTCTTGTCAATGCGCTCGTTGGGCAATAGTCGATGCAGATGCCGCAGTCTCGGCAAACTTCTTTGTTTAGGGGCTCATCACAATCGACAATTACCTTTGAATCGAACCCTCTGTAACCGATGCTGTAAACATCCTTTTTGGCTATTTCCCGGCATGCCTTTATGCATCGACGACAGAGGATGCACCTTGACAGATCCCGCCGCACATAGGGACTTACTTCTTCAACAGGGTAAAAGCGAGGTTCACTCAACGCAAACCGCGGAGGACCTACTTCCAGCTCCGAGGTGAGCCTCTGAAGCTCGCACTGCTCGATCCTTGAATCTGTGACACATGGCCCTTTGTGGGCGATCAGCATAACCTCTAAGGTAGCCTTACGTGATGCGAGGACTTTGGGGGATTGGGTGTAAATGACCATACCATCTGATATGGGCGTATGACAGGCACCCACGAGTGTTGGTGAACCTTCCATCTCTACAACACAAATGCGGCACACGCCCGTGGCACTCAGCCCCGTCTTGTGGCACAGAGTTGGAATATAAATATCGGCCTGCTCCGCTGCTTCAAGTATAGTCATCCCCTCTTTACCGCTTATTTCCCTCCCGTCGATGAAAACTTTTCTACCTCCCATGCTAATAACCTTTTTCCTTTTCAAGGAAGTAATGCCTAAGTGCCGTCTATATGCTCCAAACCGTTGATCTCAGCCACCAGGGTTTTTTTGGGTCGCTTCGCCCAAAGCATTGGCACCTATGATAGCCCCCAAAATCAGTTCAGGATCGATCTCAAAATAGGAATTGTGGGTGGTGAGGCCCTCCATGCAGGCCACCTCTGCAGCTTTCATGAGGTTATCTGGTGACATATCTGCTACACCCAATTGTCTCAAGGTAACAGGGAGTCCCACAGCATTACAAAAATCAATCACCCTGTCGATTTCCTTCTTCGGGTAGTTCTCCATAACAAGTTGAGCAATGGTCCCGAATGCAACGAGTTCACCATGCAACTTATCCTGAGTTCCTTCTAAAACATGAACACCTTCATGGATCCCATGCGCGGCAGCTAAACCGGAGCTCTCAAATCCTAAGCCGCTTAATAAGGTATTTGCTTCAATTACCATTTCAACGGCAGGAGTTACCGCGTTTTGATCAACAGCCAACTTGGCTGATACGCCGTATTCCATGAGTGTATCAAAACATAGTTTGGCAAGGTTCAACGCTGCTGCCGTTGTTACACCTCCGGGAAGATTTTTTGCGCTTGATTTAGTGCAGGTGTATGCCTCGAACCAGGTTGCCAGGGCGTCACCCATACCCGCTACAAAAAACCTGGTCGGCGCATCAGCGATGATTCTTGAGTCCACCAAGACCACATCCGGGCTTCGCCTGAGTATCAAAAAACGGTCAAGTACATGGTTGTCCGTGTATTGTACCGATAACGCACTGCAGGGTGCGTCATTTGAGGCGATGGTGGGAAGGATAACAAGTCCGGAATCAAGCTCATGGGAAACGGCCTTGGCGGTATCAATGGCCCTGCCGCCACCCACTCCTACTGTCACGTCAGCGCCAAAATTCCTCGCTTTTTCTGAAAGCTCCGCCGCGCTCGACCGGGTGCATTCGCCTGAGAATACTTCAAAATGGCAGTCCAAGGAGTTCTCCCTGAAACTCGCCATGATTCTGTCAGTGACAATCGACACTGCGGTGGGTCCGCCGATGAAAAAGAATTTAGATCCTAAATGGGAGACATAATTCCCCATCTTTTTCGTAACTCCAGGGCCTTGTATATAACGATTTGGCGCAATCATTATCTTAACCATATGCATTGTCCTCCTTGTCGATAGAACTGCTTTGGCTCCTTAAGCGCTCCTCTGCGCGCCCGGGATCTTTTCTCCCCCGAGCACCATTGGGCCGTAAACCCCCCATCGATGACGAGCTCGGACTCTGTAGCGCTTTACTCTCCCAAATAGGCCCGCTTGACCAACTCGCTGTTCTTAAACTGATCGATATTCCCTTCTAAGATGATTTTCCCAACTTCGAGCACATAACCTCTATGAGCCACTTGGAGGGCCAGGAAGACATTCTGTTCCACCAGGAGCACGCCCACCCCAGTCTTATTGATGGCCTGAATAACAGAAACCAGCTCAACCACCATCACGGGGGCGAGCCCCAGAGTGGGCTCATCCATCAAGAGGAGTCTGGGTTTAGACATGAGGCCCCGTGCAATGGCCAACATCATCTGCTCCCCTCCACTCAGGCTCCCTGCCTTTTGCTTTCGCCGATCCCGCAATATTGGAAAATGTGTAAAGACCCCCTCAAGGTCCTGTTTGATACCTTCCTTGTCTTTGCGCAGGCTTGCACCAAGCTTGAGGTTTTCGAGGACGTTGAGGTAAGGGAAAAGCCTTCTCCCCTCTGGGATATGAACGAGACCGAGGCTCACAATCTCGTAAGGTTCCATCCCTTCAATCTTCTTGTTGTCGAAATAGACCTCCCCCGAGGTCGAAGGCCATAGCCCGGACAAGACCTTCAAAATGGTGCTTTTCCCCGCTCCATTGGCGCCAATGATGGTAACGACCGCCTCCTGAGCCACTTCAAGGGAGACATTTTCTAAAGCCATGGCTTTCCCGTAATATACGCTAAGGTCTTTCACCCTAAGCAGCATCTTCTCTCCCGAAATAGGCTTTCATCACCTCTTGATTTTGTCTGACTTCTTCCATCGACCCTTCGGCGATCTTGTTACCAAAGTTGATAACGATGACCCTATCGCACAAAGTCATGATTCTCATGTTATGCTCAACGAGCAGGATCGTGACTCCCTGGGATCTGATCTTTTCGATAACGGACATGGCGTAATTGATCTCTTCGAGGCTCATCCCAGCGATTGGCTCATCGAGGAGCAGGATCCTTGGCTTAATGGCTAAGGCCCTGGCCATGGTCAGTAGTTTTTGGTACCCATGGGGCAAATTCCTGCCTAGCACATTTTTGACCCCTTCGAGCCCGACAAGGTACAAAATCTCCTTGGCCTGCTCCAAGATATATAGTTCCTTGCGGCGGTAGGAAGGCGTTTTGAACAAGGCCTCCCAAAAACTCGATTTCGGATAGAGATTGAAAGACGTCACAATATTTTCGAAAACGGTAAACTCGGGGAAAAGGTAGGCGAGTTGGAAGGTGCGACCGATTCCCATCTTTGCAATCAAGTGGGGTTTTTTGCCAGAAATATCTTTGCCATCAAACAGAATCCTTCCACCCGAAGGTCGGAGAAAGCCGGTGATCAGATTAAAAACCGTTGTCTTACCGGCACCGTTGGGGCCGATTAAACCCACGATCTCCCCTTCCCGGACAGACATTTCCAGTTGAAATACCGCGGCGAGTCCTCCAAAATTTTTGGTCAATTCTTTCGTCTCAAGAAACATCTCTGGGTTTCTTTCTCTCTTGAAATTGTAGAAAATTTGTCTTTACTTGTTCGAACAGGCCGGAGATTCCCTGGGGCATGAAGAAAACAACGAGGAGCATGATCCCTCCGAAAACAAATGGGGCAAAGGTTTTTAGCCAGCGGAAGATCTCGGGGACAATCACCAGGACCGTCGTTCCTATGATGGGTCCGAAAAAGCTTCCCGTTCCACCCACAAGGACGTAGATCAAGAGATTGACGCTGGAGAGAAAACCAAAGCTGCTCCGTGTGAGCACCATATTATAGTGGGCATAGCCAGCGCCGGCGATACCCGCAAAAAAACATCCCACCGCAAGAGCAAGGACTCTGAATCCTGCCTCATTGATCCCTACACTGGAGGCCACCAGATAGGATTGAGCAATTGCCTTCCAACTCATCCCAATTCGGGAGTTCTCAAGACTGTGGAGAATCATAAGACAGAAAACCGTCAATAGCAGGAAAAAATAGTAATAGGGGATCTTCGAACTGAGAAAATTGATGGTTGGCAGGCCGGGGATGGTAATGGAGGGAAGGGGAGGGATGCCGATGAGACCGATATCCCCACCTGTATATTTATGGAACACCCCCATGAGGGCTACAATGGCCAAACCCACGAAAAGGCTCACCATAGAGAAGTAGATAGCCCTCACCCTGGTGAGAGGGTAGCCCGCCAACACCCCAACGACCATCGCTGAGACCCCCCCTAAGGGTATTGTAAGCCAGGGTGTCCAGTTGAGTTCCCTCGCAAATATGCTCGAAACGTAGGCCCCAAGCCCCATGAAGGCCGCGTGGGCAATGGAGAGCTGCCCGGAAATCAGGATGGTGCGCAAGCTGCACGCGGCGATTGTGTAAATCAGCGTAATGATAAAGGTGTGAAGGTAATAGACGGAATCGACAAATAGGGGCAGTAGGAAAAGGAGAATGATCAAGCCGGCATAGGCAACAGTTTTGATCCAGTTTCTTCCCCCACTTGGGGCATGCTCTCCAGCAACCATATTTATACTTCACGCCCGAATAGCCCTTGAGGCCTAATGAGTAATAAGATAATGATGATGCAGAGTCCGGTCAAATCAGTGGCACTGCCGCTGATGAAGAGTGGTAGAGTGGCGTCAAGGGCACCCAGGATCAGTCCCCCGATCAGGACTCCGCCGATGCTCCCGATTCCAGCCAGGATGACGATCTCGATGGCCTTGACCAGCATAATGTCCCCCATAAAGGGACTCAAGCTGAGGATCGCACCCATGAGACTTCCGGCCACAGCGGCCAGAGCACAGCCGATCGCTGTGGTCACCGCAAAAATGCGATGAGTCTTAATCCCCTGGAGCGCTGCCCCGTCGCTGTCCTGAGAAATAGCGAGCATCTGGAGCCCGGTCTTCGTCTTTCGGATAAATAGGATTACCGCCAGCAGCAGGACACCGCCAATGACAAAGGTGGCCAGCCTATCTCCGCTTACAGATACACCGCTGAACCTAAGAACGCCCGGCACAAATGACGGGATTCGCCTGATGTAGCTGCCCACCGTCACATTGATGGTAGCCTGCAGAATGATGATCAACGCAAGGGTTACCACGACAATGCGGTTCATATCCTTCAAGAAGGGGCGGAAGAAAACCC
>JAKLQB010000637.1 GCA_022013615.1 Desulfobacterales bacterium
GATAAATAATGAACTACATGTATGAAGTAGAGCTTTCATTTGCCGGTGAGGACAGGGCATTTGCAGAGACTGTTGCTGAGGGTCTCCGAGAGACGGGGGTTGAAGTATTTTATGACAGTTTCTACGCTGAGGAACTGTGGGGTGAGGCATGTTGAGTAGGCTGGCCGCCATAATTGCTCCATATGCGGTAAATGCATAAGGAGACGTTGGAGAGAATTTCAAACGCGAGAGGTGGTCACAATTTGCAACCACCTCCATCTTTTCCTCTGATGTCAACTGAAACATAAAGTCTTCAGGAAAACGATCTCTGTTGCGTTTAACTTGCTGATTAAGCCGTTTCGTAGTCACGCCATAAAGCTTAGCAAGATCCGCATCCAGAATTACCTTCTGATTTTTTATCCCTAAAAAGGAATGTTTTTTCTCCACTCGTTGGTTTGAAGCGGAGTTTCGCTGGTATTCTATTCATAAAAGAGGCTTGTGGTCAACAGGTTAGGCTTGAAGTTGATGGTGTTAAAATATATAGATTGAACAGGTGATCTTTATATCAATGCGAAAGGCTTTTAGCGATGGTGAGAAAAATTTATCATGAAAATGAGGGTTTAAGAAGCCTTCCATATATGCTTTATGCAGATTCCAAAGGCCGGATCTACGACCATCCCTATTTCCGAATGGTGGGTTTTTCGGGTTCTTCTCCCAGTGTCCTAAAAGGGGAGGATTTAGCTCCCCTGCCGGAGTTCAGCAAACTCTTCTATATTCCTGATTGTCCTCCCATCGGCTTGGACCCGTCTACCGGCGAATTGGAAATCGTATCTAAAATCGAGGTCAATGGCGTTATCTCCAAATGCTATGCGGTGGCTGCATTCCTCGAACCTGGATTTGTGCGGACCCACCTTCCGGCCGTGGATTATTCTCCGAAATCCTATACCCTGCCCATGTGGGCCTACACGGCAGTTGGCTTCAAAAATGAGAGGTATTGGGCTACCGGATTCAGGATCGAATACAACCACAAGTGGGACCCTCGAAATTATGATGACAGGAAACTGATCCCTGCTTTAGAGGAATTTAAGCGAGACAGGCCGGGCGGGCGCCTCGTCGAGCACCTCATCAACTGCGCCACCATGAACCATTGTTTTGCGGCCAAAAATCTGTTCTTAAAAAGATGGGAAGCCCCTCTACCCATTAGCCAAACATGTAATGCCGCCTGTCTCGGCTGTCTTTCTCTCCAACCGGATATTTCATGCGATGCGTCTCATCAAAGAATCTCCTTCAAGCCTTCCAGGGAAGAAATTGTTGCATTGGCGGTGGAGCACCTGGATTGCGCTCCAGAGGCCATCGTAAGCTTCGGGCAGGGCTGTGAAGGAGAACCCCTGACAGAGTACAGGCTTATTGCTGATAGTATTAAGGAGATTAGAAGGCAGACGGCCGCAGGCACCATCAACCTCAACACCAATGGGAGCTGGCCAGAACGCATTCGCCGGATTGGTGAAAGTGGTCTGGACTCCATCAGGATCAGCCTCAACAGTGCACAGCCTGAGCTCTACCGGGCCTATTATCGTCCAAGGGGTTATGATTTCAAGGATGTGGTTGCCTCCATTACCCTTTCTAAGGAAATGGGGCTGTACACCATGGTGAACTATCTGGTTTTTCCGGGAATCACCGACCAGGAGGCGGAAATTGAGGCATTAAAAGAACTGATCCAAAAAACAGGAGTCAATTTTATTCACCTGAAAAACCTGAATATTGATCCTCAGCTTTACCTGAAAGAAATGCCCGCGCCAAAGTCAAAGGGCATTGGGATGAAGCAAATGGTGAAAATTCTAAAAGAGGAGTTCCCGGATGTTGAATTAGGCTATTTTAACCAGCCGGTGCAGCATTAATAGTGGTTTGTGTCAAAAGTTTTGTGCATTATTTTGGCAATTCAAAACACCCAATAATATCGACGAGATTTCTTAGTAAATCCGAATATCGAAATCCGAAATCCGAAACAAAACCAAAATCCTAATGTTAAAAATCCGAAACAAATGCTGATAACCACATCGGTTTGAAAGTATTTCGGGAATTTGAGTTTTTGTCATTCGAATTTGTTTCGAGATTCGAGATTCGAATTTAGTATTTCCCCGTCTGTCATAAGTGGATTAAATGTAACCATTTTGACGACATTTCATTTTGCCAATTCGGAATACAGAATTTATGAGACGGGACACTATATAGAGTTACTCAACATATTAAGCTGTTTCACGTGCGACGGCACGATAACCTATGTCCGTTCGATAGTAGACATCATCCCATGTAATTTGCTTTACCAATTCATAGGCCCTGGACTGAGCCTCGGTAACCGAGATCCCTAAGGCCGTGGCGCACAGGACCCGTCCGCCGCTGGTCACAAACTTTCCATTCTGAGTCTTTGTGGCAGCATGGAAGACCTTGA
>JAKLQB010000638.1 GCA_022013615.1 Desulfobacterales bacterium
AAAATAATTTGGACATTATCAGTTGGGACATGGTTATCCAAAACCTTCAGGAAATCTCCCCTGATGTAGTTCTAAATTGTGTAGGGTTTACTGATGTGGATGCCTGTGAAACAGAAGATTTCAAAGTCCGGAAAATAAATATTGAAGGACCCAGAAACCTGGCCCAGGGCGCTGCAAGGTTCGAGTGCAAAATGGTGCATATTTCCAGTGACTACGTGTTTGATGGGCAGAAGATGATTCCCCAACCCTATTTTGAAGATGACACTGCAAATCCATTGTCTGCTTACGGGAAGAGCAAGATGGAAAGCGAAACGGCCGTTAGAGAGAATTCCCCCAATCATCTTATCGTTCGTACGGCCTGGCTTTATGGCATAAACGGGAGCAATTTCATCAAATCTATTGTGAGCCAGGGCATTCAAGAACACAAGGCCTTGAAGGTCGCAGATGATCAGGTTGGCTCTCCAACATGGGCTAACAGGCTTGCCTTACAGATCAGGGAACTCCTGCATCACAATGCGAGGGGAACGTATCATGCGACATCAGAGGGCTATTGTACCCGATTTGAATGTGCAAAATATGTACTAAAGAAACTGGGCATTAAGACACCTATTGAACCTTGCAGTATGAAAGACTATGGAGGATTAGCCGTTCGACCAGCTAATTGCCTGCTGGAAAACAGGCTATTGAAAAATCAGGGAATCAACGTTATGCGCAATTGGAAAGAAGACCTGGACGCCTTTCTTAAGAAATACGGGGAAGCGTTAGTCAAAGAGGCCAAGGCGCAAAAACCCTGAGACATGACCCGTTAAAACAATGAGAATCCTTCTATGCCTTTTGGCACTGCTTTATACTCTTTCACCATATGATCTCTTTCCGGATTTGATTATCGGCTGGGGTTGGATTGATGATCTGGCCGTCCTGGGCCTGCTGTGGTGGTATTTATCTAAGCACAAAAAAAAACGCTACAGGTATGAAGGACCCTCTCAGGAAAGGGAGCAACCTTCTGCAGGGCCACGTGAACAGGAATCCTCCCAAAAAAACGCCTACTCGGTATTAGGCGTTGGCAGAGACGCGTCTCCGGAAGAAATAAAGCGGGCTTTCAGGAGGCTTGCGAACAAGTATCATCCGGACAAGGTGAGTCACATGGGTGACGAATTCAGGGAACTGGCTGAAAGGCGCTTCAAGGAAATACAGGAGGCCTACCAAAAACTGAAAGTCTAAATAGCCCGACCCAAAACAGCGCCCTCATAAATTGCCGCCTTGGCGCTTCTTGGTTCCAGGCAGTCTCCAATCTGATGTGCTTCATATCCAAGGGTTGTTATCTGGTCGTAAAGTCTGCTGTCAGGCCGGTTTCCAATCGTAATTATTACCCTCCCTGCCTCGATGAATCGTTCCTTTCCATCTTTACCGGTCACAACCACTCCGTTATCCTCGACCCTCGAAAGCCTGCACTCGGTCAACATTTCCACATGGTTCGCCTGCAACTGCTTTAGAAGCACTTTTTTAGTAATGGATTCAAGTGGTTTACCAATTTTGGGAAGCATCTCCACAATGATCACCTGACATCCATTCTGAGAAAGATGGTGGGCTACCTCACACCCGGTAGGTCCGCCGCCAATCACCACTGTCTTTTTTTGAGCTTGCAGTCCCCCATTCAGGACTTCTGCAAAAGGGATAACAATGTCCTTATCAAGGCCTTCAATGGGAGGCAAGGAGGGCAGGGAACCCGTTGCCACAATCACCACATCCGGATTTTCTTCCTTTACGGTGTTTACGCTGACTTCACGGTTGAGATAACATTTGACCCCGAATTTTTCGACCTGGCGCTTCTGGTATTTGATAAGACTCCGCAGCTCTTTTTTATAGTCCGTCACGCTGCCCAACAGTAATTGCCCGCCTAAGGTGGATTGCTTCTCAAAAAGATGAACATCATGCCCCCGCCGCGCCGCAACCCATGCCACATTCAGGCCTCCCGGACCACCTCCTATCACCATGACCTTCTTGGGATTTCTGGTCGGATGAAAGGCCATCTCCTTTTCGCGGCCCAGCGCAGGATTGACCAGGCATTCTACACGGCCTTTTCTGAAGATGGATTCCATGCAGGTATTACAGGCAATACAAATCATTATATCATCCAAATGTCCTTCTTTGGCCTTATTCGGCAGTTCAGGGTCCGCCAACAACCCCCTGCCAATACAGACAAGATCAGCTTTCCCCTTTCTTATGATTTCATCCGCGATCAAAGGATCATTGATTCTTCCAACGGTCATTACAGGGATATCCAGTGCCTTTTTGATTATCCCGGCCGAATCAGCAAGACAGGCTTTATCCATGAACATGGGCTGACAAATCCATTCAGGGGTAGCATCATTACCCGCCGATACCTGAACAATATCAATTCCGGCATTAACTAATATTCTCAAAATATTTATGCTCTCATCCACTGTCAGGCCATCTTCCACAAATTCCTGGGCACTGATCTTGAAAGACAGTGGAAAATCTTCGCCTATGCGATTCCTGATCTCTTGAACAATCTCCCTGGCAAACCGGGTTCTGCCAACCAAATCTCCGCCATATTTGTCCTCACGGATATTGGAAAATCTCGAAAGAAACTGGTTGATTAAATACCCATGAGCTCCATGCATCTCTATCAATTCAAAGCCAGCTTCAACGGCCCTCGCGGCTGCATCTCCGAATTTTTTAACCAGTTCCTGTATACCGTCAATCGTTAGCGGTTCAACATCTCCCCGAATGGAAGGGCAGGGTAGAGGGGAGGGGGCCACAGGCTTTTGATTAATCACTCTGGCCGATGTCTGCCTGCCACCGTGATGGATTTGAATAGCAGGAATCGTTCCCTCCGATTTCATGGTTTGAGCGATTTTCGATAGTCCCTCCAGGAATCGTTCATCGTATATCCTGGCCTGATGGGGTGATACAATGCCTTCGGGTGAAACAGCACATGCCTCCATAATGACCATAGCCGGTCCACCAGCAGCCCGGAGCCGATAATGCTCAATGGCGCGGTCCGTGATAGATCCGTCATTTTTAAACAAGAAAGAGGCCAGGCCCGGCATCACGATCCGGTTCTTGAACTCACAGTTTTTTATCCGGAAAGGGGAAAACAGATATTTCATAAAACTTTCTACTCCGTGTGAAATATAAAATCGCTTTGAGGGTTTTGTGTAATCCAGCGTTGCTGCGTCAAGTTATTGTGAGAAGAAATATATGAATATGATATGTTTTGTCAAATAAAAATCTCAAAAAGAACCTCGGACAGTACAGAGAAATAGAAGCAAAATCGTTGACCCAAAACAACTAATTCTGATACTCTTTTTCACACCCGGAATCAATTCATTAAATAGTCAATAGTCAATCGAAAATAGTCAATCCTTAAAAGGGAGGAATGGGTCATGAACATTTACCTGATGCAACATGGAAAGCCGGTCCCAAAAGAAAAAAATCCGGACAAACCGTTGTCGGATCGTGGAAGAGATGACGTGGAAAAAATGGCCGGTTTTCTCAAAAAAGCTGGGATTCAGGTGGAAACGGTCTTTCATAGTGGCAAAACAAGGGCCAGGCAGACTGCAGAAATAATTAGCTCTAAAATCAATCCCGGTAAAGAATCGCAGAAAAGGGAAGGCCTTTCACCTTTAGATGATGTGAAAGCAATTGCAGAGGAAATCAAACAAGGGCAAAAGGACTTTATGATTGTAGGACATCTGCCCTATCTGGAAAAGCTTGTATCTTTTCTGACTACAGGGAGCGACTCCAGTCGGATTGTGAGCTTTCAACAGGGTGGGGTGGTGTGCCTGAGAACTAATGAAGAGGAAAAGAACTGGGCAATCGCCTGGATGCTGGTCCCGGAAATTTTACCATAGATATCTCTGCTAATCATCGAGGACATATAAAAGTATGGGTATTCCAAAAATTACACCTATTGAATCTCAGTTGGTTAATCCAAACAAAATAGAGGATTTTCCAGGACCTTATTGCATGAGCTTTGGATTCGACATCAGGCCTCTGGTTCAATCCATTGACAAGGTAGGGCTTGTTAACTGTCCTCTGCTCATAGAAAACAAAAACGCTGAACTGACGGTCATTATAGGGTACCGAAGGATTCATGCCCTGAAAACTCTGGGGTGGGATAGGATACCCTGTGGAGTTTTGTCGGAATCTGAAGTATCTCCCCTGGAATGCCTTCTCTTGAACCTGTATGACAACCTGGCTACCAGAAAGCTGAATGAAGTGGAGAAGGGGATGGTTCTGAATCGCCTGCACTCACAGGTTCAGGGAAAAGAAATACTGGAGCTTTACATGCCTCTTTTGGAACTCCCCTCTAATGAGTCTGCGTTGCTTTTTTTCATAAAGCTCGAACAGGAATTGGATAGAGAGATCAAGGAATATCTCATTCAAAAAAAATTTCATTGCAGACTGCTAAAATGCTTCTAAAAATGGAACCTGACGAAAGGAGTCATGCCTTCAATTTTATGTCAAATATAAAGTTTAACATTAACCAACAGAAGCAATTTATTGATAATATAATTGATTTGGTATTAATAGAAAACAAACCAGCCCATGAGCTCTTAAATGAGCCGTCGTTAAAAGGGATACTCGTAAACAAGCAATTGAACAATCCACAGAAAGCCAAAGCGATACTTAAGCTTTTGAGAGGCCGACGATTTCCATCCCTGGTTAAGGCTGAAAAGGCATTTAAGAAAAAGGTGTCCAGTCTGGATCTGCCCAAATCTGCGAGTATCCATGCGCCCCCATATTTTGAAGAACCACATTATCGCCTTGAAGTGCTTTTCAGAGAAGGAAAGGAACTGAGGGAAACTATCAATCGCTTAAACCTGACAGAGGGCCTGGACAAGTTAGGCGATCCCTGGGAGAAGGATGTTTGATGTCCAATTTCACCATAAAAAAAGTGCTCGTGGAAGAGGGCGCTCGCAAACGGGCTTTTACCGATGAGGTCCTTAGCAGATTACCCGGAATTCCTGTCCAACATGTAAAGGACATTACATCAGCAACAGTGTCCGATGAATTAGACATGGGAAAGGATACCCTGCACCTCCTTTCTTATAAGGGAGAATTTCTTAAACCGTGTCCAGGAACCAGGGAATATATCTGCTGTGGGTATCAAATCCTTAATGTGGCTACAAATTGTCCAATTAATTGCAGTTATTGTATTCTTCAGTCCTACTTCAATCAGCCTAACTTGAGGGTGTTTGCCAATCTGGATGAAAAGATCGATCAGGTCTTGAAGGAAATTGATTCAAAGCCTGAATGTATTTTCAGGGTAGGGACCGGGGAATTTACTGACAGCCTTGCTATTGATCCCATCACCGGCTGGTCTGATTTATTGGTCCCGAGGTTTTCAGAAAGAAAAAACGCAGTTTTGGAGCTTAAGACCAAGACAACGCAGATAGATCGGCTTGTTGCTGGAAAATACAGGGACCGAATCATTGTGTCCTGGTCCCTGAACAGTCCCTACATTTCTGCGCATGAGGAACACAAAGCCGCGAGTCTTAAAAAGAGATTGGAGGCTGCGAGACAGTGCCAATCAGAAGGTTTTGTCCTGGGTTTTCATTTTGATCCCCTTATCCCTCATCCCAACTGGAAAGATGAATATCTCAGGACCATTGAATTAATGGATAAATATGTTGATCCCAAGAGGATCATATGGATTAGTCTGGGTTCTTTCCGGTTTATGCCAGGCCTGAAACCGATCATCAGGAGACGCCACCCTGGGTCATGCGTGCTTGACGGTGAGTTCATTACGGGTCTGGATGGAAAGATGCGCTATTTTAAGCCCATCCGTATTGCTCTTTACAAATTTATGCGGGAAAATCTTGAAAAATGGCATCAGAACTTAGGCCTTTATCTTTGCATGGAATCCGATGATGTCTGGCAGAAAAGCCTGGGCTGGTCGCCAAGAAATTCCATAGGCTTGCGTAGCTATCTGGATAGGCGAGTAGTTGAAATTTTTGGGTAGTAATGCACAAATTTATATGGTAGTTAACTTTAAAAGTTATAGGATTATTGGTTTCAATAAAAAAATCAAGATCTATGAGGACGTGAATTTCTATTTTGAATTAAGGAGGTAGCTATGACATTAAAGGAAAAGGTGGAAAATGCCCT
>JAKLQB010000639.1 GCA_022013615.1 Desulfobacterales bacterium
GCCCCAAGTGGGTTCATGTCTTTTGAATCTAATTTTAGATGTAGAATTAGCAGGGTTACTTCTAAATGCTTTTAGGGCTTCGTAGGCGATCCGCCGCCATGAATTTATGGCTGTTCGCGCTGGGATAATTTTCCCCGTTCTGGTCTTTGTGCCAGCACATGATTTAATGATAATTGCCCGACAAAATCCGCACCAAACCTGCCATATATCGAAAAGCAAGGCTGAAGATAGGTATCTAAACTCCCACTCAGGTCGTTGAGTAGGCCAAACGTATATGAGCTCAGCTCGTTCCCTGAACAAATAACTTCGTTTCAAAAATTTATTATAGATAGAAATCACTCTGAGTCAAGGATCCTTGCCAGTACCTTAGTCCGTTCTCTCCGTTGAGCAACCTTAGTTGTGGTACCGACTGCAGCTTTTACATAGTTACCATATATACCATCAACGTCTTTAGTCTCGTGGGCGTCTGACACTTCTAATAATTCTTTAACAGTATCGGGACCAGACTTTATATCTTTTCCACGTGTCGGAAATCCTATATTCTCAAGTCCACCGGGAATTCCCTTTTTTATATGAATATATGCAGAAAAAAAGGAATGAATTGCATAGGTTTTCATAATGTAAGTTTGTCGTAGTTCCCCAAATTTCAGTGCGAGTAGTTTAAAAAAATCAGAAATTGTCTGTACATATTCTTCCTCATTTGGGAAATTATCTTCATATTTTTGGTATAATTCGTTAATTGTTTTTTCTGAGCGGTTAATCAGGCCCTTTTCCATTATGAGAACTAATTCAGCAATCAGCTCAGCGTCAGCCATACGCAATATTTGTTTGGTTGTCAAAATACCAAATTCCTCAAGGACTGGGCTTATTCTGTCAGCAAGTTCAACAGCAAACCATTTAAATTTGCCTTGATACTTAGAATGACGCTTTTCGGCTGGATTTAAAGGGGCTGTATAAGCATTCATACGACGAAACATTTCTAACAGCATAGAACGTTCAGCAGATAGTATTACATCTACAGGTATTCTATACATCTGGAAGGACACTTGAACATCTTCATCCAACTCAGAATATTTCATACCAGCATAGTTTTTTGAAGCTTTCGTCAGTCGAATTTTTTCTTGAGTAAAGTCGATGATTGTTTGAAGCCGTTGTTGCCCATCAACTACCTCCATGATTGGTTTTTTTCGTGTACGGTCATATATCTGGTGGAAATAAAGTTTAGGGAAGGGGTAGCCTTCAAGAATAGTATCAATGAAATATGTTTGAGCTGAAATTGGCCATATTCCAGGACTCCTTTGGTAACTTCTATTTATTCTTATGCTTTTCTTCGTGAAACCTTCTATTACTTCTGCAATTGTATATTCCGAATGATTCGTATTCATTTTTTCCCCTCATACAATGAATTATATTTTATTCAATTAAATCTGCCCAACGTAGAAGTCAGGGGCAGACAGGGCTACTACTGCTTCTTTAAAGTCTAAAAATGTTCAAATTTCTGACAACACTCTAAAGCGGCTCAGCCCTGGCTGTCACCTGAACTGACAGGTTAGATGATTACTGTTCAATTCGCTTCCCGTCTTGCCACTCGCTCTTTAGTTCTTGAATATGTCTTAGTATCTCCCTTTGCCATTTAGCGATTTCTCTTTTCTTTATCGAGACTGATTGATCTTCAGCTGGAATAATGGTGATTTTTCTTAATTGCATAATCTCGAAGCGTTTAAATTCAAATTCACAGAGCCTTTGGCTCTTTTCCGAGACCTTTTCTTCATATTCAATTTCTGAGTATGATTTTTGGTAGGTGAAAACAATCTTTGTTATCAATTCTTCTCGATATCCGGAATTTGTAATTTGCATTCCTAAACTGTATGTAGAATTATCGTTTTCCATTGAAGGGTACATCGCTGTTAATGTAGTCGCACGAATTCTCTTAATTTCTGCCCTGAGTATGCTTTTATCGATTTTATATTTTTTTAGGTTGAGAATGAGACTTATACCTGAAGCGATCAAAGCCAAAATACTAATCGAAACCGGAAAGTAGTATGGAACTGAATTTCCCTGTGGCATTATTTTACCTTTCTACCCTAGCAATACTCCATCTAACCATTAAGTGTTAAGAACTAATTCAATGATATCGGCTATTATAATATTTATTGTTGATTTTTTCCATTTTTGAATATAGCGTAATTTATTATGAAAAATCAAGTGGTTTATAGACACAAGAAACCTCGAAAAGTCCTGGATCAGGTGCGCGATATTATGCGCTTGAAACACTATGCATATCGTACCGAGCGCACTTATACCGGATGGATCAAACGCTTTATCCTTTTTCATGATAAAAAACATCCTGGGGAGATGGGTGAACCCGAAGTTGAAGCATTTTTGACCTGGCTTGCAGTTGAAAGGAAAGTTGCAAAATCAACACAGAACCAGGCCTTCAATGCCCTTAATTTTCTTTATCGGGAAGTCCTTAAGTGCCCTCTGGAAGGTCGTATCGATGCCGTACGATCTTTTAAAAAGCAGAGGCTACCCATTGTTATGAGTAAAGAGGAGACCCAGCGTGTACTGAGTGCCATGAACGGTACAACCCAGCTTATGGCCAAGCTGCTGTATGGAAGCGGGATTAGGCTGATGGAATGTATACGGCTGAGAGTTAAGGACATTGATTTTGAAATAAACGAAGTTAGTGTCCACAGCGACAAAGATCGCCTCGTACCGCTCCCGGAAAGCATAAAGGCCGCGTTGAAAACACACCTTGAGCGAGTTAAGGTGATACATGAAAATGACCTGTCTAAAGGTTACGGTGAAGTGTACTTGCCGAACGCCTTGGACAGGAAGTACCCAACCGCCTGGAAGGAATGGGAGTGGCAATATGTTTTTCCTTCAAGCAAAATCTCACGTGATCCGCGCAAAAACGTGATACGCCGGCATTACATGGATCCATCCTCATTGGACAGGGCCATTAAGCGGGCGGTTAAACTGGCCGGTATTACCAAACGCATTACATCCCATACATTCCGGCATTCTTTTGCCACACACCTTTTACAGACAGGCACGAACATAAGAACGTTTCAAAGTCTTCTGGGCCATAACGATGTGTCCGCAACTATGATCTATACCCATGTGCTGCGCCAGGGAGGGCAGGGGATCAAAAGCCCGCTTGATACGCTGGAATAGATTGCCGGAGGGGTCAAGGGAGATTTTGAGAGACACTAAATATCACTATGTCAATCGTCTTGAATAACATTTTCCCTGTAGTTGCTCTAATCGCTTTGGGAAGCGCCTTGAAACGATTTGGTTTCATCAACGATGATTTCCTTAAGACTTCGGACAGGCTAATCTACTTCATATTCTTCCCTGCGATGCTTTTTTGGAAGATTGGCGCACCTGCATCGCCGACCCCGATCGACTGGAAATTGAGCCTAGCCGTTCTCTCGGCCATATTTGCCATCTATGCAGCCGGCCTTGTATTCGTCAAGATCAACCGGGGAATTGGGGGGACGCTCGTGAAAAGTTGAATAACGCATTTTTTCTGGGGCTACACAGTCTATTTCTGTCTCTCAAGCAGCGTCATCAGATCTTTTTCAATTACCCTGGCAATCTCGTCTTCTCGACCTTTGACTACCGACTTGCTTATGGCGGAAGGGGTAAGGCTCAACGCCCGGGCGGGTTAATAATGATGATGACTCAAAATCGCCACTTTGAAAAAAAAAGACTATTTTTCGCTACCACTATTTATGGCCCGGTCCAACTCAAGCGACTGGTTCGCGCCTTGTCAATCGATACGTTCTTTTATCGAAAGCGGCAGAAGGTCTGCTAAAGCAGGATAAACCTCTAATAGACGGACAATATCGGCTAAGTCTTTCTGACGCTTGCTCTTACGTCGCTGCTCATCTGAATATGCCCAGATCTTTCCCTGCAACACGTCTTCGACACTTGCTACTTTCAGTTTGTATCCAAGTACATTTTGCTCTTTCGCGCGGTTGATAAAATTTTGATACCTTGGATCCGTCTGCAGCTGAATTCTTAAGTCGGACTTGTCTGTGCTAAGGTTTACGCTATGAGCAAACCTTTCGATCTTAAAATGTGCTTCAAGAGTGTTACATAAAGTCTCAATATTTTCCACAGCAACGATGATATCGAGGTCAAGGCTGACAACTGGCTCAGCATAAGCATTCACGCCAAGCCCACCGATCACACAATAATCTGCATTTGATGTTGATAGACCATCGATAAAAAGCTGGATTACGTCCTCTTTGCAATTGGATACGGCCATTAAAAATTCTTTCTTGGTCATTTTATAATTTTACCCTCTTTAGTGGTGCGAACCATTAAGTGTTAAGAACTAATTCAATGATATTAGTAATACAATAGTTAATTCTTGTTTTTAATCCCCCATTAATATAACCTAATTATACATAAAATTGCAAGAATTTTATAATCACAGAAAACCAGAAAGCTCCTGAATCAGGTGCGCGATGTCATGCTTGTGCGACGCACCTTTTGCAGACAGGCACTGATATCTGGACAATCCAAAGCCTTTTGGATCATTACGATGTGTCCACAACTATGATCTATACCCATGTGCTTCGCCAGGGAGGGCAGGGGGTCAAAAGCCCGCTTGATACCCTGGAATGGATTGCCGGAGGGGTCAAAGGAGA
>JAKLQB010000640.1 GCA_022013615.1 Desulfobacterales bacterium
AAGTTTATAAATTGTTGAAACTCGGGCAAGAAGCCCTGAGGTACAATTGAAATAAAAGCAAGTTTTAGGCCATGAAGGTCTGTAGGGTTTGAAAACCCTATTGAGTTTTCATGGCCTTTTTTGTTTTTAAAACCATACTAAAGGAGGAAAAAGCTTATGAAAAAGTCACTTTTTTGTTGCGTACTGGGTTTGTTTATTCTGGGCGCCTATGGAATGGTCTTTGCCCATTATGGGATGATAATTCCCTCGGACAGCATGGTCATTCAGGGCGAA
Source organism: Desulfobacterales bacterium (assembly GCA_022013615.1). Next base: position 274 of record JAKLQB010000640.1, read on the forward strand.
AGTAAGGATGTAAAAGTGACGCTCTCCTTTTCTCACCCCTTTGAAGGGGAGGGCATGGAACTTGTAAAACCCAAAGTTTTTGGGGTCATGGCCAACGGTAAAAAACAGGATTTGCTCGGTAAGCTGGGAAAGGCAAAGGTCATGGGGCATACGGCCTGGGATGTGGAATACACAATCAAAAGGCCCGGAGTTTACATGTTCTACATGGAGCCCAAACCTTACTGGGAGCCGGCTGAGGACTGCTTCATTGTGCATTACACCAAGACCGTGGTCACTGCATTTGGTGACGATGAAGGATGGGATGAGGAAATTGGACTGAAAACAGAGATCGTGCCCCTTTCAAAGCCGTTCGGGCTTTATACGGGCAATGTTTTTCAAGGAATTGTCAAGGTGGACGGTAAGCCTGCTCCTTACTGTGAAGTGGAGGTGGAGCACTTTAACCGGGACGGAAGGGCAGTGGCACCCACCGATTACATGGTCGCCCAGACCATCAAGGCTGATGGAAATGGCGTTTTCACCTATGCAGTACCCAAGGCGGGTTGGTGGGGGTTTGCGGCCTTGAATACCGCGGATGAAAAACTGAAGCAGGACGGTGAAGAAAAGGAAATAGAAATAGGCGCAGTGATCTGGGTCGAGTTCCATGACTGGAAGGACAGGACGAGATAGAAGCGATAAATATAGATGAGGAATTTATCATTCTCGGAGGAAAGGATTTATGAAAAGATTGCTCAGTTTGGCTATTGTTTTGTTAAAGCGCGATGGTGAGACAAATGAAAAACATTGGTTAGGAATTGCAGGCATCTTGAGTATCATCCTGCTCGGATTTACTTCCCATGCATTGGCGGTAGACATTAATGAAAAGCTGTCCATAGGGGGAGTAATAGGGGGCGCATACCAGTATCAGAATGTAAACGATACAGATGCTGATAACGCCGGCCGGGGTGGCCTCTCAATTCAGGCGGAGGTCAGCTATAGGCCCACGGATAAAAACGAGTTGTTTGCCAAATTCGGATTCGCTGCAGGCAACGGCTTAAACGAAATTTCCCCCTTTGTCCTTGCCCCCTGGGCGGCCCCTCTGGAGGACGATGTAAAAGACATCAACGGCCGAAACAGGGACTACCTGCTCACTGCCTGGTACAAGCATACTTTCCAGTTTGGCGAAAGCGCTTCATTGGGATTAACTGGTGGTTTGATAGATGCAACGGATTATCTGGATGAAAACGCATTTTCCAATGACGAATTCACCCAGTTCATGAACGAGGCCCTGGTCAATGGCCCCAACGGTTTTGCGCCTTCCTTCGATATTGGTGGCGCAGCGGAACTGGACCTGGGCAATTTCAGCGTCAAGGGGGTTATCATGAACATTGGTGAAAATGACGACGGCAACAGTTACCACTTCTACGGTGTCCAGCTTGCTTATACATTGAAGACCTCTCTGGGAGAGGGAAACTACCGGTTGATTGTCAACGGCACCAGTAAAGAATTCTTGGATACAGATGGTGAGGATAAGGTACGGCTGGTGTGCGCAATCCTGTCTTTTGATCAGCAGTTTGGTGACATTTTTGGCGCATGGATCCGGGTTGGCAAACAGGATGACAAGGCAGCGGTTGATTGCGAGAATCTTCTATCAGGAGGTATCAATATCAGCGGCAAGCTGTGGGGACGCGAAGACGACAACTTCGGCATCGGTTATGCCTATATAAATGGTGGCAATACAGATCTGGACAGCAGCCAGGTGGCCGAAGCCTATGTGCGTTTTGCGCTCAATGAATATGTTGCACTGACACTGGATGTGCAGTACATGCAGGATAAATACGATGATGCGGATGATCCGAACGGATTCATCTATGGCCTTCGGTTAACGGCTGAGTTTTAGCTGATATACAGTAATGCGCAGCTTAGGATAGATGGAAGACCACGAGTTAGCGGTGTAGAATTTGAGAATGATGATGAAAGGGATCTACTGACCGCCCATCTCCCATAGAATATTAATGATTTTGCAATCCAGGCATCTTGGTGTCTTTGCGTCAAGATACCTGAGACAGAAATACTATACCATCTCCTTTTGTAAGGCAAGATTTCGATTTCTAATTTTCCTAACCGAAAGCGGCGTGGAGGAGGTTCTTTCATGGCCTAAAAATTTGAATTGCTGGCAGTATCTGTTATTTATGGTTAATTGTAGATATTATAAATATGTTTGTAGTTGTGTAAAATAAAATCTTGACAATAAATTACTTATATGCTTCATAGGTATGAAGATCCTTCGATAGGTTACTGGGCTGGCAAAAGCCTGATATTCGCGATAAGGGTCTCTTTTTTTGTTATTTCTTATGTCAAATAAGACATAAAGCTATTTTCCGTGAGGGCTTAATTTGATGAATTACTTTCCGAAAATAAAAGGAGGACAGTGTAGTGAAAAGAAGTTTAGCTTGGATTTTGGCTATGGCTTTCGTGATGTGCATGGTTCATGGGACAGCCCTGGGGGCTGATAAGATCCTCAAGATGTCCACAACCACGAGCACGGAGAATTCCGGACTATTGGATGTATTGTTGCCTCAACTGGAGAAGGATACCGGGATTCGAGTTAAGGTCATTGCCAAAGGGACTGGTGCCGCCATCAAAGACGGGATGGACGGAAATGTGGATGTTATTTTTGTACATGCAAAGGTGAGAGAAGAGAAGTTCGTTCAAGATGGTTATGGAGCGTATCGATTGGGAGTAATGCATAACGACTTTGTAATTCTTGGCCCCGCAGGCGACCCTGCTAAGATTAAAGGGATGTCTGATGCAGCGACTGCGCTGAAGGCCATTGCTGAGGCCAGAGCAAGATTTGTGTCCAGAGGGGATGATAGTGGGACCCATACCAAAGAACAGGCGTTATGGAAGGCTACTGGCGTGCCCCTTATTACGAAAAGTACAGAGATCGTTAAGAAAGGAAAAAAACGAAGTATTTTTTTCCAGCATCCTGAAGGGCTTGGCCAGTGGTATCTCTCCATTGGGCAGGGAATGGGTAAAGCCTTGACCTATGCTGAGGAGAAGCAGGCACATATACTCGCTGATCGCGGGACCTATTTGAAATACAAATATGGTCGAAAGCAAGGCCTTGACCTCGATATCCTGTGCGAAGGCGACCCTACGCTTCATAATCCTTACGGGATTATTCCCATCAACCCCAAGAAGTATTCCCATGTGAAATTTGAGTTGGCAGATCGTTTTGCAAAATGGTTAGTATCTCCCAAGGCTCAGGCCCTAATTGCCCATTACAAAATCCAGGGACAACAGGCCTTTTTCCCGGACGCCGCCCCTGATGCAAAATAGAACTTCTATGGGCCAATAGTCCTTAAGAAAAAGATCTTGGATTTTCAGTAGAGGCAGAATTTCAATTTGAAAAGTCTCCGATTGGGCCAATTCTTGATACTTGATACTTGAAACTGGGCAATATATGGATTTTCTTACTGATAGTTTTCTGTCAGCATTATTGTTAATTTGGTCTCGGGACCCCGAGCTGCTGCTTATTATTCAGGTCTCACTGAAAGTCAGTGGCACATCGACGCTCA
>JAKLQB010000641.1 GCA_022013615.1 Desulfobacterales bacterium
AGGTGGACTCCTGATCTCCTGGTCAGCACATGGTATATGGCAGAGTTCGGTGGGGTTCCGCCAAAAGGGTTAGAGTACAAGATTGGGGGTTCTGAAGGCGGGTTTGACAAGCTGCGCCTTATCTTCAAAGACGTCAAATCCGGGCATGAATTAGCTTTAGGCTGGTCAGATGAAGAGGTGGACGTAGGCGTCGATTTAAACAGGAGGCATGATAACGCCCACAGGATCAGGATTGATGTCCCTTTTTATGGTGGTGGCATGTCATACGGTTCTGTGAGTATCACCACCATGCTCAGTAGAATCAAGGCTGCCGCCGCTCTTGGGACCTTCTGCTGTACGGGGGAAGGCGGGTACCCTGATGAGCTCAAGCCATATGACGACCACGTCATTACCCAGGTGGCCACCGGGTTATTCGGGGTTAGTGAGGAGACCATCCGAAGGGTAAAAATCGTTGAATTCAAGTATGCCCAGGGAGCCAAGCCGGGACTTGGCGGACACCTCCTGGGCGACAAGGTGACCCCGGGCGTTGCCCGGATGCGGGAGGCCGTGGTGGGATACCCCTTGTTTTCACCCTTTCCTTTTCACAGCGTGTATTCGGTGGAAGATCACAAAAAACACGTGGACTGGATAAAGGCCATCAATCCACAAGCCCTGGTATCTGTCAAGGTCTCTACACCTACTGATGTGGACATGGTTGCTGTAGGGAGCTATTACGCAGGCGCCCATATCATTCACCTGGATGGAAGTTACGGCGGGACCGGCGCGGCGCCTGATATTGCCAAGAAGAATATCGCCATGCCCATTGAATATGCGATTCCCAAGGTCCACCGTTTTTTACGGGAAGAAGGTGTCCGCGATAAGATAACAGTGATCGCAAGCGGCGGGATCAGGACGCCCCATGATGTTGCCAAGATCATAGCGCTTGGCGCGGATGGTGTGTGCACAGGGACAGCAGACCTGGTGGCACTGGAGTGTATCCGGTGCCATAATTGCGAAAGCGGAAGAGGTTGCGCCAGGGGTATTGCCACAACGGACCAGGAGTTGATGGATCTGATCGACCTTGATTGGGGGACACAGAGAATCATCAACATGTTTCTTGCCTGGCGCAGCGAGTTGGTTCGGATTTTGAGAAGACTGGGCATGAAGAATTTAGGAGAGTTGGTAGGCCGGACAGATTGTCTGGTGCATTTGGATTATATGAAAAGAAGTGCCTAAAGTGTATGCGGTGGGTTTCGCTTCGCTCAACCCACCCTACATCTATGTCGAATGAACCGTAGTTTCACTCAACCTACCGTACATCGATGTCGGATGAATCGTAGGATGGGTTGAGTGGAACGAAACCCATCGTAACAAAGTTTGAACCATGGCCAACTACCGAAGGCTATATAGAAAAGGCGGTACTTATTTTTTTACGGTCGTGACACAAGAAAGGCGGCCTATTTTTTCCAATGCAACGAATGTTCAAAAGCTTCGCGATACATTTAGAACGGTCATGAAAAAAAGCCCATTTACTATTGAAGCTATTGTAATTCTCCCTGACCATATTCATTGCCTATGGACGTTACCTAACGATGATAAGGACTTTTCTAACAGGTGGAAAGAAATTAAGTACCGTTTTTCCATAGGTTACAATCGTTTTTTTGCAAAGAGCGGTTCAAAGGTTAAAAAGAAGGAAAAGGGCCTATGGCAGAGGAGATTTTGGGAGCACTTGATTCGTGATCAGCAAGATTATAACCGTCATTTTGATTACATTCATTATAACCCAGTAAAACATAAATTGACGGAAAGAGCTATTGATTGGCCTTATAGTAGTTTTAAGCGATTTGTCCATAAGGGGTTTTATGAAGAAAATTGGGGGAGTATACCTCCAAAAGATATTATGGATATGGAATTGGAGTAGCAATTGGTTTCGGATCTGGTGGGTTTCGCTTCGCTCAACCCACCCTACTCAATGTCGGATGAATCGTAGGATGGGTTGAGCGGAGTGAAACCCATCAAAATAGATACACGATTAAATCATGCAACAAGACCAAACCATAACAAATATCATCAAATCCAGGAAACCCCTGGTAAAGGATATCCCCTGCAAAAGATATTCAGAAACAGAGGCAGAGGGTGGATGCGGGGTCACGGGATTTGCATGCAGTATCCCGGTAAGAGGAAAGCATATTTTTGAGCCCTCCAGACAGATGCACAACCGGGGCAATGGCCGGGGTGGGGGTATTGCGGCCATGGGTTTTGATCACAATATGCTGGGGGTATCAAAGGAAATTCTTGAACAAAACTACATTTTGCAGATTGCCATACTTGAGGGCGGGGTTATGGATGACCTTGAACAGCGGTTTATAGAGCCGTGGTTTAAGGTGGATTTTACTGAGAGTATCCCGCATGTAACTGATTACCGATATGTCGCGGGCCTGGAAGTTCGTCCCCCGGATGTATGGCGATATTTTGTCAGGGTAAAGCCACAGGTCCTCAAGGCGTTTATAGAGGAAAAGGGTCTGGAAGGGCTCAGCCAAAGAGAGGCTGAGGATGAGTTTGTCTACCAGAACAGCTTTAATATCAATAAGACATATTACGACGCCATGGGCAGACAGCAGGCATTTGTCCTGTCCCACGGCCGTAACTTTTTTATCCTGAAGATAGTTGGATATGCGGAACAGGTCGTTCAGTATTACAAACTGGATGACTTTAAGGCCCATATCTGGGTTGCCCACCAGCGATACCCCACAAAGGGGAGGGTCTGGCACCCGGCCGGTGCTCATCCCTTTATCGGTCTTAACGAGGCCCTTGTCCATAACGGAGATTTTGCCAATTATCACTCTGTGGCAGAGTATCTGGTCCAGCGAAATATCCATTCACTTTTTCTGACTGACACGGAGGTCTCTGTCCTCTTGTTTGACCTCTACAGCCGGACCTACGGCTATCCTTTAGAATATGTGATTGAGGCACTGGCCCCGACTATGGAGAGGGACTTCGATAAGTTGCCGCCCGAAAAGCAGAAGGTCTACAGAGCAATACAGGCCACACATATTCACGGCTCTCCGGACGGTCCCTGGTTCTTTATCATTGCGCGAAATGATACGAAAAACGACCAGCTTCAGCTCATCGGAATCACTGATACAGCCATGCTCAGACCCCAGGTCTTTGCCCTGCACGACGGTCAGGTCCAGGTGGGACTGATATGCTCTGAAAAGCAGGCCATTGATGCCACCCTGAAAAGCCTGTCTGAGGAAGATCCTCGAGTAGGAACAGTGGCCGACCGGTATTGGAATGCACGAGGTGGGAGTTATACGGACGGAGGGGCGTTTGTCTTTAATCTAAATAAAACAGATCAGGGATCACTTGAGCGAAGATTGACCTGTGTTGATAAGTTCGGCCGCGAAATAGCCATCCCTGAAGGCCAGGTTCCCTATCTGCCTGGCCGGGTTTACTACATGATGGAAGATGAAGACAGGGAACGCTTTGATATATCCGGTTTTTTTGAATTGCAGCGCCCTGATCTTTTGTATGAATACGTAAAAGAGGGAATTAAACTCTGGGACTATGCAGATTTGATGGACTGTCTCAGGGAAATCAGGGCATGGGCACTTAAAGGAGATGCGCATTTTGAGGTCGCCCTGAAGGCTTTGACTCAATTGATCGATCGCCGCTACCCAACTTATGACAAGAGGAGACGATCCGTCTTGCAGATGGTAAACAAGACTCTGGAGACTGTTTTTCGCGGTTTCCCGTCCCTTGAAAGGGAAGATGAGAAGGGTGCATACCGGCTGATTGACTGGGAAAACAGGCAGTTTTTCCGAGGGCCTTCTTACCATGAAAAGGTGTTAATCATTGATGCCTCTCTCTTTCCCCCTGAAGGCAACAGTTGTGACAGTCGCTTGATGGCCGAGGCCTTTTACAGGGGCTGGCGGCGATTTATCGTGTTTGGACTCAAGGGACAGCGATTCCATGGATGCGGATTTGGTCCGGATACAGGTGGAATTCGTATTGATATTTACGGTAGTTCCGGTGACTATATAGGTTCCGGCATTGATGGGCTCAGCGTCTATGTGCACGGTAACGGGCAGGATCAATTGGGCCAGATCATGAAATCCGGTAAGATGGTCATCTACGGCGATGCAGGTCAGACATTTATGTACGGCGCCAAAGGAGGAGAAGTGTATGTTATGGGCAATGCCGCGGGCCGTCCACTTATAAACGCAGTGGGCAGACCGCGTGTAGTTATAAATGGGACCTGTCTCGACTACCTGGGTGAATCCTTTATGGCGGGTGATCCTTTAAATGGAGGGGGCTTTGTGGTCCTGAATGGCGTGGAGTTCGACAGCGAGGGACGTGTAATCCCTCAGCCCAGCACTTACCCTGGTTCCAATCTATTTTCCCTGGCATCAGGGGGGGCCATATATATACGGGATCCTTTCAAGTCAGTAGATGAGCAGCAACTGAACGGCGGAGAAATCGTAGCACTCGAAGAGAAAGATTGGGATCTGATTCTTCCTGTGCTCAAGGAAAATGAAAGATTGTTTGGGATCTCTGTTGAGGAAGATCTTTTAGCGGTCGAGGGCGAACAAAGGAACCCTTTGGAGGTTTATCGTAAGGTTAGGCCGAAATAAAAAAAGTGCCTAAAATGCCTAAAGTTAAGGAATTCTGCAATTCAATATTGTCACAACAAGCTTAAATAATTCGTAATTCCTGAATGCGTGAATTCCTAAATCCACGTAAAAAGGATTTTTTACATGGGCATCTATTTCAGCACGGACAATATTCCCTGCCTTATGGCCTCGAGTTCGGCTTCCCCCTGTGTTGTCTGTCCTGAGGAATCTCTGACATAAAAGACGCCGGTCA
>JAKLQB010000642.1 GCA_022013615.1 Desulfobacterales bacterium
AATGCCACAAAAAATCACAAGAAGAGAATTCATTCGTCGAACAGACGGTGCCGCAGCAAGTTTACCTCTTGGAAAGATATAAAAAAATGTATGAAGCAACGGGGTCAAACCTACATTCTTGCTTATCTTGAATCCGCTTCAAATCGCTATGGCGCTGTCATTCATGCTTATTGTCTCATAGACAATCATTACCATATTTTAATAGAAACGCCGCTTGGCAATCTTTCAAACATCATGCAGCATATTAACAGCGCCTATACAACTTATTTTAACATCAAACGTGATAGATCCGGGCACCTGTTTCAGGGCAGATACAGGTCAATAGAAAAGCGTAGAAAGTGGAACGTTCTTTAGTATTTTAATAACTTTTGACCGCATGGTGAGTTATTAAGTTATTAAAGAGCGTCCCACCCTCTTTCTTTGTATGGCGGACCCGCCCCGGATACCCACAGGCAGTTCATGGTGGAAAAGATCCAGATAGCGTCTTTTATTTAAAAATGACACTTAAGGGTTGACTACTGCCAATAAAAGCAGTATATAGCATCATTATGATGGAGAACACAATAACGGGTGAAAAGATACTGACACAACGACAGGCGGAGATTCTGGCGTTCATCCGGGAATGCTTGAAGGAAAATGGTGTACCTCCCACACACAATGAAATCGCGACGCAATTTGGTTTAAAAGGTTCATACGGTGTCAGACAACACCTCCGGTTGATGGAAAAAAAGGGCTATCTACGTTTGAGTCAAGGAAAGGCGCGAGGAATCAGGCTGATCTCAGCCATTTCATCGCTTTATGATCGAGAGATCCATGAAATTCCTTTGCTAGGGCGCATCGCCGCCGGACAGCCCGTTCTGGCCGTGGAAAACGTTGAAGGCCATCTCAAAATAAGCGCCGGCGTTTTTCAAGGAAAGGACCTTTTCGCTTTACGTGTCCAAGGCGATAGCATGATCAATGCTGGCATTAAAGCTGGTGACATCGCGATCATCAATCAGCAACCTAAGGTACACAACGGAGAAATTGCAGCCGTGCTCATCGATGATGAGGCCACTTTGAAACGTGTGATGCTGGAACAAAATAGCGTGCGACTCAAGGCCGAGAACTATCATTTTCAAGATATTGTCATTATGCCAGACATGGACCGGCGGTTTCGCATTGCGGGCAGATTTGTAGGGCTCATTCGACAAAGTCCAATGAAATCACGTAATTTTAGCGAGTTGTCATGAGCAGTAAAGCTGTTTTAAAATCATTGGGTTACGACCAGTCTCCCAACTTCATTGACAGGGTTGAAGTGGGGAAACCGTCTTCTTCGCGATTCAGCCATGTATACCGCAAGGCTGTCGAAGATTGTGGTCTTCATGGGGTATATGTCCTCAATGATCATCAGCGAAACGTCGACGTGCCAGTCGTTTTTTACTGTAAAGCACGCAGCGAGGCAGAGTCAAGCCTCATACACAAGCGTATTTGGAATCAGGATGTGACGCCTTTTGTACTGGTCGAAACACCCAAAATGCTTCGCCTATATTGCGGATTTCGATTCTCCAGACATGCCGGAGACGAGCGGTCACGCGGGATTCTCGAAGCGTCGATTGCCTTTAATGAGGTAGCCGATCGGCTGAGTTCACTTTCTGCCAACGCCATCGACAACGGAAGAGTGTGGGAGATCTGGGGAGATGAGGTGACCCCACGAACCAGAGTCGACTGGACACTTCTGGCTAACTTGAGAGAACTCGAACGCGAATTGCGAAGTCAGGGATTGACTCGGGATCTGGCTCATGCACTGATCGGAAAATTTGTGTACCTGCGATATCTTAGGGACCGAAAAATCCTCTCGGATCGCAAGCTTTCGAAATGGGGTATCGATCCTGCAGATGTGTTCAGTCGAAAGGCCAAGCTCAGGTCTTTCGGTGACGTCAACAGGTGCCTCGACGACTGGCTGAACGGGGCGATCTTTCCGCTGGAGACGAATGCCATTCGCTCGTCCCACCTTCAGCTCGTTGCGGGCGTGTTTTCCGGGGACTCGCCGCAGGGTCAGCTTCACTTGGATTTTCAGCCCTACGATTTTTCCTTTATACCCATTGAAACCCTTTCCGTTATTTACGAACAGTTCCTGCACTCGCCCGAAAAGGGCAAATTGAGCCGTGGCAGAAAGGCTGGAGCCTACTATACACCGCTACCGCTCGTTAACTACATGCTGAACGAACTCGAAATGCGGCATCCGTTATTAGAAGGGATGCGGGTCCTTGATCCTTCATGCGGGTCGGGTGCTTTTCTTGTACAGTGTTACCGAGCTTTGATCGAGAAGCGGCTGTGGAACGGCCCCTTGCGCCCAGCGGAATTGCGTGAATTGCTTGTTCGCCACGTCTACGGCTTAGATCGCGACGGTGATGCTTGCCAGGTTGCGGAAATGAGCCTGATTCTGACGCTTCTGGACTACACAACGCCACCGGACTTGGAGAATAATCCACGGTTCAAGCTCCCTATTTTGCGAGGCAGCAATATTTTCCAGGCCGATTACTTTGCTCCCGATTCCGAATGGGCACACGCAAGTCACAATCTTTCATTTGACTGGCTGGTTGGCAATCCGCCCTGGAAAGAGTTTCGTGCCAACGACGAGGAAGACCGGCACGTCCGGGACTGGGTTGCTCAGCACACCGACTCCTACCCGATTGGGGGCAACCAGATTGCCGAAGCCTTCGTATGGCGGTCTCTTCCACTACTCAAGAATGACGCGGTAGCTGGACTTGTGCTTCCGGCAATGACGCTTTTTAAAAAGGAATCCACAAGGTTCAGGCAGCAGCTATTCAAGACCGTTCGGGCCTGGTGCGTGGCCAATTTTTCAAACCTTGCTTATGTCCTTTTCTCAGGGCGTTCTGAGCACCCTGCTATGGCGTTGTTCTTCTCCCTTGGGGCCAAGCCTGAGGTTGCAGACGATGATCATGCCCGGATACTCACGTTTTCACCCTTTATTATGAATCAAAGAGCCAATAGGAGCACTCGCAAAGGCGCAAAAAGAGACACCTGGAGCATCGTTGTCAATGGATCTGAACTTACTGAGATAAAGATTTCTGAGGCGGCTACCGGAAATATGCAGCCCTGGAAACTGGCCATGTGGGGCACATTTCGTGACGACAAGTTGCTAAGGAAAATAGCTAAGCGTTTTCCCCCGCTGACCGACTACCTCGCGGCTTGCAACCTGACACCACCGCACGAAGGTTTCGAACTTCGCGATGCTACGAAATCCAGTGAACCGATAGAACCAATGCCTGAGCTTGCGGGTAAGATACGTATCAATTTTTCGAAACTCAAGAAGTGTGGACGCATTTTCGCCTTTCCCAAAGCGGCTATTTCATCAATTCCCGCCAGCGACGCGAATGTAAGAAAGGGCCGTGGTAAGCTTCCTATGCTAGTTTCCCAGCCTCCGCATATTATTGTAGATGCTTCCAGAAGGTTCGCCATTTACAGCGACAAATTCATCTCCGTTTCACCCAGACAAATCGGCATTGCAGGACCACCACATGCCAAAAATATCCTCAAAGCGTTGAGCGTATACCTGAGCTCTGATTTCGTTACCTATCAGCAATTTTTTGCTACTCCTCAGTGGGGTATCAGCACCTCCCAGGCGATACTGGATACTCTGAAGCATCTGCCTGTACCACTTGATAACCTATCGGAAGCAGAGATCCGGGAATGGGCAGATCTTCGAGATGCGCTGGCGAATGAAGGGATCGACGGTAAAGCCGTTTCTCAAAAACTGCTCGACGAGGTGAACCAAAGTGTGATCAAACTCATAGGGCTCGGGAAGTCAGAACGAATTCTGATCGAAGATTTCGTCCGTTGGAACATGCAGATAATAAAAGGAAAAGTACCTCGCATCGTCACAAAGCCCCCGGATCGCAAGACCATTAGTGGTTATCTCAAGACGCTTAAGGTTGAATTGGATATTTTCTTGGGAGATAATTTGGGGATTCGGCACACGGTTGATGCATTGTGCGATGAATTTTCCGCAATCGTTGCCATCGCTGTAACGACAGGCGCGGATACTGCTCCGTCAGTCTTTCGTGCAGATGACAAGGCTGCGGCGTCCCTGGCCAAGACAAGGGAGCACTTATTGAAACAGCACAGTCAATGGCTCTACTTTGCCAGGGATCTTCGGGTGTATGCGGATAACACCGTATACATGTTGAAGCCTTTGGAGCAGATCCAGTGGACAAGCCGGCAGGCAATTCTGGATGCTGGTGAAGTGATTGCCGAAACTTTGGGACAACAGAATACCTGATGGTCGATACCCCTGGCATACGCGCAGCCTATGCGATGGCATTGCGCTTCCACGCCCATGAGTTGATTGTCATGGGCTACAAACGAATGGACAGCCCACGATATGTTAAATGGGAGGAACCAGCCATCACGGGTGAGCTTATCCGGAGCATGAGAGAACTCATAGAATCAGATGAAGCCCCGAACTGGGCGGTGTACTATGCCATCGGAGACGATCCTCCCTTGAATGTGGCTGGGAGGGTCGGCAAGTCCAGGCCCCGTGTGGATATCGAGTTCGAGAGAACTGGCGTGCGTGGTCTTCGGCCTCGCCTACGATTCGAGGCCAAGCGCCTGGGAACAACCCCTGGGCACACAGTTGCCGCTTATCTTGGCGCAGACGGAATGGGTTGCTTCATTTCGGGCAAATACCCGCTCGCCCATGATGAGGCTGGCATGCTCGGATACCTCCAAAGCGGCAGTGAGAAGGACTGGTCAGATCAGATTGAAGGAACACTTGCTGCAAAAGCGGATAAGTACTGCGTTGCCCCACCGCCCTACCACCAGCAAAAAATTTGCACTTTAGACCACACATACGTCAGTCACCACCACGCGGTGCCACAGGCCGGTATAATTATCATTCACCACGTGCTCCTTCGCTTTCACTAAGACCACAGTGTATTAATAAAAAGTAACTTGACGAAGAATTTTCCAAAAAGAAGATGGATTGATTTTAGGTTGAATCTTCAAAATGCCATGACTGCAAAGAACAAAATATCAGATTTTCGTAAAGAATTGGTTTCCGGGTTCTGGAAATATCAGCAAAAATATTTCAAAGATTGGGAAAACTATTTTGAAAGGCCAATTAGCACTGATGGAAGGCCACCAGTATTTTTAAAGCATATGGCCCATCATAATAAGGAAAAAAGAGGCAAATTATTGTTCTGTTTTCAAGTTGGGCGCAGAGTATCAGCCAAATGCTTACCCGGAAGTGCGAATATACCATTTCCAGGGTGGCGATGGTAAGTACACATGGGGAATTAGCGTCAAGAACAGTCAGTTTAGTATATTGAATGATGTGCCTCTAAAGCCGCTAAAATATCAGGTAATTCTGATTTGATAAGGTCTTACCCACAGTAAAGGCAACATTCAATAGATTGAATGCCCTTTTGAGCCTAAAACTTCCTAACCTTTGACATCTAAATAGGGTTTTATCTGTAGTCCCGCGAAAAAGCAAGTGGTTGATTGCTCGATTGATTAACATCTGGCAAATGTGTCAGAGAGTTATGTGGCGGGATTACAGATAAAACAAAGATGAACGAAGCCGCCGGTTTAGTTTATCCGGCTTGTCTTATTATATGGGGATTGTAAAGTCTCAGTTGAGGTTTTCAAATAAGGACGAAACAGTAGCTCTAAGAGTTTTTCTAAAATAGACAAGGTCCCTTTTTTCTTTTTTTTGACATTAAAGATGCTTTTTGGATGAAAATTGCTTCTCGTGTTGATAAGAGCCCAATAGTAATCTGTTTTCTGGCCGCAGTGATCCTGTCACTTTTAGCGAAGCCAAAAGCGTGATAATCCCATTGCGGGCAACAACCTTCGGATAAGCCTCTTGTTTGACCGAGCCAAATTAAAAGTTAAGCCGCTTTCCGGTAATTGGGCGGTCGAATGATCTCCTTTGCGCAGATACCGGTGTACTTGGGTATTTCTCCTACGACCTGCATTTTACCTTTTCCGCAGCAGGGGCACAGATTGATATCGTTGCCGGTAAGTGACAGCATCATTTCTTCAACGGATTTCTCGGCACTCTTTCCGATCTGTGGTAGAGCGTGCAACTGACGGATTTTAGCTAAGTTTTTCCCTCTGTTGCGATTTGCCAGGAACCCATAATGCCGGATTTTGACAAATCCATTAGGCAGTGCATGGAGCAAAAAACGTCTGATAAACTCAACCGCCTCAATAGTGGTTTGTTGGATCTGTTCGGTTTTACGATTCTTGTATGTAAAGGTTACCTGTCCATCTTCTAAGGAGATCAGACGATGATTGGATATGGCGACCCGATGAGTATAACGGCCGAGATATTCAAGCACATATTCGGAACCTTTAATTGACTCCCTAACGTGAACGACCCACTTGTTCAAATAAAGGCTATCGATTAACTGTTTGAAGCCTGGCGGTGTCTTATAGGATGCACATCTACCGGGAAAATGTAATAGGCCTTTTTTGTATGCCTTGTTCATATGCTCTATAAACTTTCCGCGGAAGACGAGGCTTAAGGCCTGTTGATTAAACAGATAATCGTTTTTGCAAGCAATCCACCGTGAGCAGTCATCTGAGACGGCCCCGCCTGGGATCAAGCAATGAAGATGAAAATGAGCATTGAGCAACTGATCCCAGGTATGCAAAATGGCAATAAAGCCCAGCTTGCCGCCGAGTCCGTTTTGGGGATTTGTGCCAAAGACACGCAAGGTCTGCGATACGGATTTAAAGAGAATATCAAGCATAACCGCTTTATTGGATAGAATAAGTGGGTTTAACTCATGGGGCAAGGTAAATACGTTATGAAAGTAAATAACCGGCAGAAGCTCTGCTTTTCGAGCCTCAAGCCACCGTTCCCGTGGTATATTCTGACACTTGGGGCAATGACGATTACGGCATGAATTATACATAATACGTTCGGTGCCACAATGATCGCACTTTTGAATATGCCCACCAAGATACGCTGTTCTGCAATGGAGCATGTCATAGACGATCTTGTAGTGCTCAGGGCAAAGGCAATGGGTTTGCTGATAATCGACAATATGCTCACGAAGAATATGGGCGACCTCTAAAGAGGGTTTTCCGTCATGTTTAGTTTTGTGAGTCATCTTTATCCCCTCCATTGGTTGAGTCAGGATTAAACAGATCCAATGGGCTTGGGATCTTTGCAAGGGTCTCACGGCTCACATGCAAATAAATCATGGTTGTGGTAAGCCGTGAGTGGCCCATAAGCACCTGAATCTTACGAATGTCATAGCCGGCTTCCAACAGATGGGTAGCAAAGGAGTGACGCAGGGTGTGTACGCCGGCACCCCTGTTGACACCGGCTTTTTTCCTGGCCTTTTCATAGACCAAACGGATCGTTTCATAAGTAAGCGGTTTTCCCTTCCGCTGTGATGGGAAGAGTAAAATCTTAGGGCGATAGCTCTTATAGTATTGGCGAAGCTCCGGTAAAAGTTTTTTGGAAAGAAGGGTATAGCGCTGTTTGCCACCTTTGCCGGTAACCTTTATGAGCATCCGTTTACTGTCGATATGCTCGTGTTTTAGAATAAGGACCTCACTTGCCCGAAGCCCGGCGCTATAGATTGTCATCAGCAAAAGCCGGTGCTTTAAATTGTTTGTTGACTTAATAATGCTCCAGATCTCTTGTTGACTTAAAACCGTTGGGAGCTTGCTGGGGGTTTTTGCAAATGAACAACTGGGGGATAATTGTTCATCGGCAACAACATGATTGTAGAAAAATCTCAAACCAGTGATGACGCTACCTACAGTTGTCAGAGCATTTTTCTTTTCTTTCTTTAGATGGAGCAGATAATCCTCAATCATGCGTTTACTCATTTCATCCGGCGATTGCATATAATGTTTTGCCAGTCCGTATACCGCCTGTAAATAAGACCTCTGGGTGTTTTCAGATAAATTCCTCAGTTCCATCTCTCTGATCATTTCTTCACGCAATTCAGTCATAAAATACCTCCTTTATTCATGGGTTAATGTTAAAAGATCAGAGGTATCTTATATGATCAAAACGGATGGGAAAATCGGAAAGGGTTGGATTTAAAATTGGGGGTGTAAAGGATGGCCGAGAGGCGCAGAATTAGACTGCCGCGTAGCGGTTTCGTTCATCTTGCCA
>JAKLQB010000060.1 GCA_022013615.1 Desulfobacterales bacterium
TTAAACGCAAGGATGTAACCAAGACCCATCACAAGACCGGGAATTGCCGCCGGCATAACAGATAAGAGGTAAATAAGTTGCTTGAAATATGGTTTGCGTGTTTCCATGACGTAGCCTGCAACCAGCGTGATGAATGCCCCTCCAACACCGACAATCACAGAAATCCAGAAACTCGTCCATATGGCGGAATACCCCCCTATTGATGGGAACTTGTAATGCTGAAAAGTTAGAGACCAGTCGTAAGGCCATATCTTGACAAAAGAACCGAGAATCACCGTTGCAAATATCAATATGATAGAAAAAGATACAAGCCAGCAATAGATTGTATATGATATCTTCTTCAATGGCCTTGAAGGAGGAATGACAGGTTTTGCAGCGCCGCTTATCATGGAAAACGTCTTCCGGGAAATATAGTAATTCAGCATGAATGCCATAAGCGAAGATACAAGCAGGATAATACTTATGGTAGCACCCAGATCAAACCGGTAAAGATTCGTTACCTGTGCATATATTTCGGTCGCCAGAACATTATAGTCTCCGCCTATGACCACGGGGTTTCCAAAATCAGTAATCGTCAGATTGAATGTCAAAGCGGCTGAGCTTAAGATACCGTATTTTGCAGACGGAAGTGTTATGCGGGTAAATACTTTAAACGGGGTTGCCCCTAAACTTTCCGCTGCCTCATCCAGTCTTATGTCAACAGCCGAAAGTGTTGTGTAAAGGATTACAAATGCATGGGGCAGGCAATAGAGAACTTCCGAAATTATAATGCCTGTTGCCCCGTAAATATTCCAGTCCGTATGTAAAAAATGCGCCGTAATTAACCCATTTCTGCCGAAAAGATAAATAAGCGCCAGCGCCTGAACAATGGACGGCGCCACAAGGGGCATCATAATTATATTCCTGAAAAATGGCTTTCCGGAGATGGTTGTCCTTGTCATGGCATAGGCAAAAAAGAAAATTATAATGGTTACGATGACCGTGGTGGCAAAAGATACATATAGACTGTGCCAGAGGGCATTCAGAGAATGAGCTGTAGTAAAATATTTCTGAAAATTTTCAAGAGTGAAATTCAGTAAACCGAACTCACCGCCTTTGAAAAAACTCATAGTCAGGATTGACCATAATGGGAAAAGCATAAAAAAGGAGAGCAGTAATCCAATGAAAATTGTTACAGTCGGTACTATGAATTTATCAAATTCCATCCTTGCGGGTGAAATCTGGTATTTTTCTATCAGGGAACTTTCTTTGTATGTTTTATTCATATGCCACTTTTAACCCTTTTGATGTTTCCAAAGAAATTAGACCAACTTTTTAAAAAGCTCTGTATAAACATGGAAGGCATCAGGTGGAAAATAGACTTTAATTTTTCCCCCTCTTTTCAAGCCCATTTTTTCAAAATCCTTTTCCGAAATGTCAATAATCGTTGTCTCTCCCTCAAGGAAAAACGCAATTCTTACAACAGCGCCAAGGAAAGTGATGACTTCAGCAACAACTTCAAAAACATTCGAAGAAACACATTGTTCAGATGAGATTGTAACATCCACTAATTCGACGTTTTCAGGTCGAACAGCAAGGTGCACATTTTCACCTTCCACATCATCGAGGTTTGAAACAGAAAATTCCAGTTGTCCGAACTTTACTTTTCCATCTTTTTTTGTGCCTGAAATGAAGTTGGAGGTTCCCACAAACTCAGCAATAAAACTCGTTTTTGGTTCTTTGTATATTTCCCAGGGAGAACCCACCTGCCTTATTTGACCATCTCTCATAATTACAACTCTATCAGCAAGTGAAAGGGCTTCCTCCTGATCATGAGTCACGTAAATCAGGGTAATTCCCAGGTCTTGTTGTAGTTTTTTTATAACTGTTCTAAGGCGCACACGTATTTTGGCATCGAGAGCGCTTAGGGGTTCATCAAGAAGAAGGATATTGGGTTCAATGGCAAGAGACCTGGCAAGAGCAACCCTTTGCTGCTGTCCACCGCTCAATTGTGAAGGGTAATGGCCTTCCCATCCGATTAGGCCTATGAGCTTGAGCATCTCAATGACCCTTTCATCTATCAGGTCCTGAGGCATTTTTCTCATTTTTAGTCCGAATGCTATGTTTTCATTCACTGTCATATTGGGAAAAAGGGCATAGGATTGAAAAACAATTCCAAATTCTCTTTTCTGCGGGATAACGTCATTTATAATTTTTTCGTCGTAAACAATGTTTCCGGACGTCAAGGTCTCAAAACCTGTAATCATTCTGAGAAGGGTGGTTTTTCCACAGCCGCTTGGACCCAAAAAGCAAACAAACTCTCCTGGTTCAATATCCAGGTTAACATCATCTACTGCGACTAAGGAACCATAAGTTTTTCTTACTTTATCTAAAACCAGCCTCTTTGACATAGAATTAAATGCTCCTTTGAAATTGATACGGGGTGCAGGATTTCGGATTTATGCTTCTTGAACTTCTCTTTTTGTGTAACTCTCAAGGATGCGCAGAGTATAACTGCTTAAGTGATTATTGTTGTAGATGTATATACAACCGTAAAACCGAAAAGATATTTATCAACAAAATGTTTAATATTACTTATACTTAAGTTTTTTCTTATTTCTGGTTCATCGACAAAATTTCACAGATCCTCCACGAGGATCTGTGAAATCGTTGAAATAGGATAAGTTTTAGTTACCTTGTTAACGAAGGAAAAGTCCTGACCACACTTCCAGGATCTTGGCGCGATTCTCGGACTGCCAGGGGAAATCCATCGGGGCCAATTTGACTGTGTCTAAAGCAGGTAAACCCTCTGGTCCAGGAATACCCGGATAGGCAACTCCCAACTTGAATTTTGCATATCCTTTCATTGCGCTTTCGGAGATTGCCCAGTCTAAGAATTGCTTGGCGGCTTTTTCATTCTTTGCGCCTTTCAAAAGCGAATTCACTTCGAGTTCAAATCCCGCACCTTCCTCGGGCAGGGCCATAACCACCGGAAAACCCTTCTTTTTCAGAGATGAATAGACAAAAGCGAATGAGCAACCAACTGCATATTCACCGGCCGCTGTAAGTTTTGCCGGTTTTGAACCGCTCTTGATATACTGGCCCATATTCTTGTCCAATTCTTTCAAGAAATCCCAGGCCTTATTTTCTTCTACAGGTTTATTTTTATAATCCGGATCAAGCATTACAAGGAGGCTTGCAATCTGTAAAAACCCCGTACCGGAACTGGCCGGGTTTGGCATGATAAGTTTGCCTTTATAACCCGGATTAAGGAGATCATTCCAGCTTTTTGGCATTGTGAGATTGTCCTTCTCCAAAACCTTTGTATTTCCAACAAAAGCTGCGGCATACAAATCTATCGCTGTCCAATAACCTTCGGGGTCTTTAAAGTTATCAGGGATCTTTTCCCAGCCTTTGGGTTTGTACGGCGCAAGCATTCCTTTTTGTACAAATTCTGACGTATTCGTTACAGCCCATCCCCAGATGCAGTCAGCCTGGGGATTATCTTTTTCTGCCAGCATCCTTGCACCCAACTCACCTGTTGAGAGACGAATCGCCTGAATATCAAGATCAGGCAATTCGTTCTTTGCCTGTTCAAGATAATCCACAACCTCTTCATTTTCCAGCGAAGTGTAAATAACAACCCTGTCCTTTGCTGATGCCGTTCCCATTAGAAAAAACAATGCTACCAATACACAACCAATTGACAAACCTAACTTTTTCATAACGCTTCCTCCTTTTTATTTGGTTATTTTGTAATTCCTACTGCACCGTCTGCAGCGGAAAAACAGGAATATTCATACTTCCAGCCAGTTCTAACCCAAAACTCCTTCCCCTATTATTTTGAAAATCCAATTGCCTCTCGTCACTCCCTGAGAGCATGGTTTCTCAGTTAAAATAATTCACTGTAATTTCAATAGGTTGAAAACATTTAAAACATTAGCTATAGGCTACATTTGACCCCTTCAGTTTGTCAAGCAAAATGTATACAGAGAATGAGGTTGAGGTTTAGATGTTTCTCCAATATTATAGATCTCACACATGCGTCGGCTGACCGTTATCATTTATCCTTTGGAAATTCAAATGATTAAAGCAGATGTTTAAACTATTAAGTTCAGGTATTACAAAAATTCAATACCTTTTTTGAGACACTCGGAGGTTTTTTTAATGGGGCAAAGACCAATTTATAAATACTTGGAACAGCAGATCAAGGAGTTAAAGAAGGAAGCTACCAGGTGCAGGGCAGCAGAAGAAGAGCTGCGCATGAGTAAAGAAATCCTTTCACAAATCGTTCAGGGTAACACAATACCAACCTTTGTAATTGATAACCAGCATCGCATTACTCACTGCAACAGGGCCTTTGAAAATCTGACTGGCATTGCTGCAGATGAAATAATCGGAACCCGTAAACAGTGGATGGTCTTCTACTCCGAAGAGAGACCGGTCATGGCAGACCTTATTGTGGATAAAGCACCTGAGGATGAGGTGGCCAGGTATTATGGAAAAAAATATCAAAAATCCGCTGTTACAGAGGGGGCATACGAGGCAGAAAATTTTTTCCCAAACCTGGGCGAAAACGGCAAATGGGTTTTCTTTACCGCTGCACCCCTGAAAGATGCTGAGGGCAATGTCACTGGCGCCATAGAAACCCTACAGGACATTAGCGAGCGCAAAAAGGTAGAGGAAGCGGTTCGAAGATCAGAACGTCGCCTCAGGGCATTACTTGACTTTCTCCCATATCCCATTGTGGTGTTTACCAGACGTGGCCGCGTCTTCTACCTGAATCCCGAATTTACCAACATCTTCGGCTGGACCCTGGAGGAACTGGAAGGAAAGACGATACCGTACGTGCCACCGGGCCTTGAACGGGAAACCAGTGAGATGATCAACCGGCTCTTTGAGGAAAGAATCCTGCTGAGGTACGAAACCAAGCGGCTGACCAAGGATGGTCGGATCCTGGATGTGGTGATGAGGGCCGTCGTCTACTCGGTATCCAAGGATGAGCCTGCCGGAGAAATTGTAATATTCAGGGAGATTACCCGGGAAAAGCGGATTACCAGAAACAATGAGGCCATACTCCGTATCAGTACTGCCCTCCCGGAGTATCCTGACCTGGAGGATCTTTTGGATTATATCAGCAACGAGATCAAACGGCTCTTGGGAACAGAGGGCTCTCTCGTAACACTACTTGATCAGGAGAAAGATGAACTCTATTTTTTAGGAGCGGCCTATGACGACGCGGCCGCCGCGAAAAGGGTAAAAAAGATCCGGTTCCCCGTTGATCAGCTCTTGGCAGGCAGGGTGATTAAATCCGGGGAGCCGGTTATCGTTTCTGATACCACTAAAGACCCAGAACTTCATAAAGAAAGAGATAAAAGACTCGGCTATCACACTAAAAACCTACTCCTTGTACCGCTGAGGAGCGGAGATCGAATTATAGGCGTCTTATGCGCCATCAACAAAAAGGAAGGGACCTTTGATCAGACAGATGTCGAGCTACTGAACATGATAGCGGGAACTGTATCCCTTTCCATTGAAAATGCCAGGTTTTCTGAAGAAATCTTAAAGGCATATAGAACGAATGACGCCCTTCTCCGAATCAGCACTGCCCTTCCAGCATATCCAGATTTGGAAAAACTTCTGGACTACATCAGCAACGAGGTGAAAAGATTGATAGGAACAGAAGGCGCCCTTGTCATGTTGCTTGATGAAGAGAAGGATGAGCTATTCATTTTGGGCTCGGCTTATGACGACGTCACTACCCAGGAAAGGGTAAAGAAGATCAGATTTACTATGGATCAGGTTGTGGCAGGCAGGGTGATAAAATCCGGGGAGCCGGTTATCCTTTCTGATACCTCTAAAGAACCAGATTTTCATAGCGAAAGAGACAAAAAGCTCGGGTACCATACCAAGAACCTGCTGGAAGTTCCTCTGAGGGGCAGTGATCGAATCATTGGTGTTTTGTGTGCCATTAATAAAAAGGCGGGAGGCTTTCATCAGGCAGATGTTGAGCTGTTGAGCATGGTAGCAGGAACTGTATCCCTTTCCATTGAAAATGCCAAGTTTTCTGAAGAGATAAAAAGTGCGTACAGAGAGGTCAGCAGTATGAACCGGGCCAAAGACAAGGTTATCAATCACATCTCCCATGAAATAAAGACACCTGTTGCTGTCCTGTCTCCTACCTTGAATATTCTGGCAAAAAAATTGGAAAGCCTCCCTGAAGAGACCTGGAAGCCGGCCATTGAAAGGGGCCAAAGGAATCTCGATCACATACTGGAGATTCAATATGGAGTTGATGACATCATGCAGGACAGGCAGTATAAAACATATGACACGTTTTCACTTATATTTGATGAGTGCGCCGATGAACTGGAAGCCTTAATTGCCGAGGAAGTAGGAGAAGGCAAAGTCATCGAGCGTGTCAGGAAACGCGTTGATGAGATATTTGGCCCCAAAGACGCCATTCCGGAAAAGATGCTTTTAACGGAATATGTTCAAGAAAGGCTTAAGGATCTTAAGTCATTGTCTTCCCACCGCAAGTTAGAGATCATAAGCCGGCTTGAGCCTGCATCCCCCATATACATACCGCGAGACCCCTTAAAAAAGGTAATTGATGGTATCGTCAAAAATGCCATAGAAAATACGCCCGATGAAGGAAAAATAGAGGCTTCTGTCCACAAAAAAGAGAAAGGTGCTGAATTGGTTGTGCGTGATTACGGTGTTGGTATCACAAAAGACCACCAGAGACGAATATTTGAGGGCTTTTTCGCGACTCAAGAGACAATAGATTATTCCTCAAAAACCCCGTTTGATTTTAATGCCGGTGGAAAGGGATCTGACCTTTTGCGCATGAAAATCTTCTCCAAGCGCTATGGTTTCAAGGTGGATATGGTGTCTTCGCGATGTCGATTTATACCAAAAGCAAGTGACGTCTGTCCCGGCAAGATCAGTGAATGCAAATTTTGCACAAACAAAGAAGACTGTTTGAATTCAGGCGGAACCACTTTTTCTCTTTATTTTCCGCCTGCTCCATAAAGAGTTAATAGGAGGCTGTCTGAGAATGAGATATTTTTTCCAAGATCAAGTCGAAGATCCCGGACTTTTAGCGGGTTGAAAATCCCGGACTTTGAGCGGGGGGAAGGCGAAAATTATAATCCTCGAAATACCTCAATGTATGGATGCCTGTCCCGCTGTATTTAAGCGGCGTGGTTAATCCCGCTGATAGCGGGACATCTTCCTTGATTTTGCGGAAATTACCGGTATATTATATCATTCATAATCAAAGGGAGGTGGCGAAATGAACGGTTATTGCGGAAAAATGTTATTTGTGGATTTAACAAAAGGCAGCCATGAAGTGCTCGCCCTGACGGAAGAGACGGCCAAACAATACATCGGGGGATACGGGATCGGCGCCAAGGTATTGTTCGAAAGAATGAAACCGGGCTCGGATGCCTTGGGGCCGGACAACATCGTGGGGTTCACAACAGGCCCTTTGACCGGGACCGGTGCACTTTTAAGCGGTCGCTATACCGTCGTCTGTAAATCACCGGTAACCGGCGGTTGGAACGATGCCAATTCAGGGGGATACTTCGGGCCTGAACTGAAAAAAGCGGGATTTGATGCCGTTTTTGTGCAAGGGGCATCGGAAACACCCGTTTATGTGTGGATCAATGACGGTATAGTGGAAATCAAGGATGCCGCCCATCTTTGGGGTAAGGATATCCTGGAAACCGAGGCGGCCCTCAAGGACGAGTTGGGGGAAAAAAGGCTCAGGGCCGCCATGATAGGTCCAGCGGGCGAGAAGTTGTCCCTCATTGCCGCGGTCATAAACGATGGGCATCGGGCGGCCGGCCGTGGTGGTTGCGGGGCCGTCATGGGCTCAAAAAAATTAAAGGCCGTGGTCGTGCGGGGGACCAGCAACGTGCCGGTGGCCGACCCCGAA